>NZ_KB903697.1 GCF_000379785.1 Gallibacterium anatis DSM 16844 = F 149
GCGGCAACTTTGTAATCCGGGCTAAATGTTCTTCTCATCTTAATATCCTCTTTTTGTGATAGTTTACCACCTATTGAGGACTGCAAAATTAGTGTACCACTACAAATGGACGCGCAGGAATAGTCACCTGCTTTTTCTGTACCCATTTATCGCCGACCTTAAATTTCAGGTATTTTGCTCGCTTTGCTTTGATTGTGCCGCCAAAATGATGCAGGGCGGCATAAGGCAGATTAGTACCGACCATTGCATAATCATTGTCCCAACGAGCATTAATGCTATTGCGTAATTCACCGCTGTCAATTAACGGTTTTCCTTGTCTTGCTTTTAGCCCTAACCATTTCGGACGACCACCTGCCGCAAAATTGCGATCAACGGCGGTTTGCATTGTGCCGGCAATTTGCCGCATTAACGGGGCTTTATAAACCACACCTTGACTCAATGCGGTTAATTGTTTGAGGAGTTGTTCAACATTATTGACTTCTATTTTAATCATAGTAATATCCCTTCTAGCCACCGGAAAAGCGATGATAATCTCGACGATCGCAAACGAACGGTTGAAAGAGTACCGGGGATTGTGTGCAGGTGATTTCGAGCCCTGCCCGGTGGTTCTATTTTATTGTTTTATATTGTTTTCTAAATTTTTTTAATTCTTTCTCATTAGTAATACGAAAACTCTCAGCAAACAACTCATTATAATTTTTCAAATGTTTCACTACTACCATATGCCAATGTTCAGCTATATATTTGAAAAAATATATTTTACTTAAAGCCTCATTAGAATCTGATTTCAATATAATATCAGGCTCATAAATTAAATCCGGCAACATTGCATAAATATCAACATCAAAATCCTGTCCTTCACGACTATTAAACTGTTTAATTAAAGTGGCATCAGAAAGCCATACCGTAGCAGTTTTGCTTCCTAGTCTAGCTTTATCTGTCACATTCAACATCCCTGCTGAAAATTTATACTCAAGTCGCAAATGGTTACTGATTTGTTGTATTTGGGTATTTGTTAATTTCCCACTAAAATTCAAATCTGTTTTTAGCTGTCGATATTCTTTTTCAAGCTGTTGGTAATCTAACTTAAAACTCTCCCCACCCATTTCCCGTTTGGCAAATTGATGGGCTAAGGCTTCGGGGTAATTATCCAAATTCGGTTTATACACACTGCGTCCGGCGTGATAATCAAAGCCTTTGTCGGCAGTAAACAGCTGATCACCGAGTTTCACGCCTGTGGTGCGGTAGCCTGTTTTTTTATTAACATAGCTTTCTAATTCGGCGGTTTCTACCGTGAGCTTGTCGCTGTCAAGTTGTTTAATGAATTCGAAAGGAGTAAGAGGGGTTTAATGAGGATTGTGGCGTGATGAAAAATTAAATACCTGTTAATAAATGTATCAACAGGTATTTAACGTTATAATCTTTACCGACTAGTACACCCAATATTTGGTTGAATTTTGCAATTCCAGATTAAGTTTTATTAAGACGCTAAGTTACCTCCTAAATTTCATTGATTCTTCAGATAAATTCGCATTTTTTAGTGCGAAATTGAGTTCCTGTAATAGTTGTAATCGCTCCTCATACGTAATAAGTGAATAATATCTGTGCTGCAATGCGCCAACGAGTTTCCAAAACAGATCTAGATGGACATTTCCAATCAATTTTCTGATCCGAATATAAGTTTCTATTGCCCCAACCTGTCTTAGGGTGCGGACGTTTTTGATATCAACACGATCCAATAACAACTCGTGTTTGAAATTAAGGTTCGGTAGATCCTTAATACGAGATTGGCGTTTTTTCTTAGTTTGCTGCTTTTCCTGTTTGACTTGTTCTATAGAAAGTAATATCAATGAACGATATTTTTGCTTATCTTCAGTAATTTCTTTAGGTAGATAGAAATACATATTTGAAGGTGATGTATATGGATAGGGGACACCTCCAAGTTGAAGGATAAGTTTTGCTAATTCGCCAACAGCTCGAATATAAACAACATTATTTCTATAGATAGCAAACATATGAGAGTCTTTGAAAATACCATAGCCGTTAAAAAGACTCTTTATTACGACCGTTCCAACTAATTCCCCCATAATTCTAGATACTTCGTCAGTGTTTCTTCCTGTATAATTTTGCAGAATCATAATAATTCACCTACGGTTGATGTAATTTAAACAAAAATTGCACTAGCGGTAACGATTGCATAGAAAATATATCAATAAAATTTTTTATTTAGAAACGTTTTTATGATAAAAAAATTGATTATGTGAGGTTGATCGATAAACTGAAAAAAACTTGCATTTTTTATAACAACTTTTTCTATTATGTGAATAATAATGATATAAAATGTAAGTTTTTTTAACATTTGATGTTTGTAAATGCATCGTGTTCTGCTATACGGAAATATAAAAGAGATTAGAACAATGAAAGGAAACTATAATATGCAATGTCCTTGCCAATCCGGATTGGAATATCAAGATTGTTGTCAGCCGTTACATCAATATCAAAAAATAGCGTCTACTGCGGAACAATTAATGCGTTCCCGTTATTCAGCATTTGTATTGGCAGAGATTGATTATATTGTAAAGACGACAGTACCGCTGCAACAAACGTTATTAAACAGCAAGGCGTTATATCAATGGGCGCGCAATACTGAATGGGACGGCTTGGAGATCGTAAAAGTTGTGCCGAAAATGGATAATAATCACGCGTTGGTTGAATTTAACGCTTTTTTTCTTCACGAAAATAAACGAATGACACACCACGAATTGTCTGCTTTTGTACGGATTGCTCAACAATGGTATTTTTTAGATCCGACTGTTGTCACTAAATGGGGATTAAAAGAGCCCTGTTTTTGTCATTCAGGGCGAAAATTCAAACAGTGTTGCGCTAAATATTTGTAAATAATCATATCCTTAATTTCTTCGTTATTATCGTTGTATGTGCTATACGCTTCCGCCAATCATTTTGCTTGTTTATCGCAAAGTAAAAAAACAACGGAATGGGCGGAATTTCGCTATAATAGCCGGCAAAAAATTGGAGAAAGGTCGAAGCTTGATCATTAAAGAGGTGTAAATAATGATGCAGACTATTCACAAACAGAATCAAGGATATTGGTTATTAACGCAAGGATCGGCAATTTATTTGCAACAGGGAGAGTTGCCTTATGGCGATGCGGCATTATGTGGAGTTGATGGTTTATCCGGTTGTGTGATTGGCGAATATCGCCAACAACCGTTATGGTTAGTAGAAGAGATTCCTAATGATGAGCATCGCGAGTACGTATCGTTACGTTCACAGCTTTACCGTAATGAACAGGAATTTAACTTATTAAATCGTGGCGTCGCTTTGAATTATTTCTTTAAAACTCACCGTTATTGTGGAAAATGTGGCGAAAAAACTTATTTGCCTACTGATGAGTTTGCAGTGGAATGCCCTAAATGCGGTTATCGTCATTATCCGGTGATTTGCCCTTCAATTATTGTAGCCATTAGAAGAGGAAAAGAGATTTTATTGGCAAATCATCAACGTCATATCGGCGGCATTTACACTACATTGGCAGGTTTTGTCGAAGAGGGCGAATCATTGGAGCAAACAGTTGAGCGAGAGATTTTTGAAGAAGTCGGCTTAAAAGTGAAGAATATTCGCTATTTCGGCAGCCAGCCTTGGGCATTTCCAAATTCATTAATGGTCGGTTTTTTGGCGGATTATGACAGCGGTGAAATTCGTTTACAAGATAATGAAATTCACGATGCAAAATGGTTTCGTTATGATGATGAACTTCCTCTATTGCCGGAGGAGGGAACAATTGCACGCAAATTGATTAAAACAACATTGGCACTTTGTGCAGAGGATAAATAATTTATGACCCAATTAAAAAATGATCGTTATTTACGCGCCTTATTACGGCAACCGGTTGATATGACGCCGGTTTGGATGATGCGTCAAGCCGGGCGCTATTTGCCTGAATATAAGGCGACTCGGGCGCAAGCCGGCGATTTTATGTCGTTATGTCGTAATGCGGAGTTGGCGTGTGAGGTCACTTTACAGCCATTGCGTAGATATGATCTGGATGCGGCAATCCTGTTTTCCGATATTTTAACCATTCCGGATGCGATGGGGTTAGGGTTGAGTTTTGGGGCAGGGGAAGGACCTAAATTTGTGAAACCGATTCAATGTCAGGCGGATATAGCGCAATTACCGATTCCTGATCCGGAGCAGGAGTTAGGCTATGTGATGAATGCAGTGAGAACCATTCGTCGTGAGTTAAATGGAGCAGTGCCATTAATCGGTTTTTCCGGTAGCCCGTGGACATTAGCGACTTATATGGTAGAGGGCGGATCAAGCAAAGCGTTTACCAAGATTAAAAAAATGCTCTATAGCGAACCCGCATTGTTACACGCTTTATTGGATAAATTAGCGGATAGTGTGATTTTGTATCTTAATGCGCAGATTAAAGCCGGCGCACAGGCAGTAATGGTCTTTGATACCTGGGGCGGTGTGTTGGCTCACCAACAATATCGTGAATTTTCATTGCGTTATATGGAAAAAATTGTCAAAGGGTTGATTAGGGAATCCGAAGGGCGGACTGTGCCGGTGACTTTATTTACGAAAGGTGGAGGTTTGTGGTTGGAGGCGATTGCCGACACCGGATGTGATGCCATTGGTCTGGATTGGACAGTTGATATTGCGCAGGCAAAAGCGCGTGTGGGTGATAAAGTGGCATTGCAGGGCAATATGGATCCGAGCGTGTTATATGCACCGGCGGAACGAATTGAACAGGAAGTGAAAACCATTTTAGCCGGGTATGGCAAAGGTTATGGGCACGTCTTTAATCTAGGGCACGGCATTCATCAGGATGTGCCGGTTGAAAGCCCTAAAGTGTTTGTTGATGCGATCCATCGTTATTCAAAAGAGTATAAAACAGCCTAAGAGGTAGAGATGAGAAACCCGATTCAAAAGCGTTTGGCAAATTTGGAAAGTTGGCAACAGTGTGTTTTTATGGCCTGTTTGTGTGAGCGGATGTACCCCAATTTCGCAATGTTTTGCAATATTATAGAGCAACCGCAGCAGGCGAAGGTTTACCATAATATTCTGAATCTTGTTTGGGAGCATTTAACCATTAAAGGGGCGAATATTAATTTCGAACACCAATTGGAGAAGTTTGAACAGGTTATTCCGGATATTAATGATTACGATTTTTTTGGTATTGTGCCGGCAGTGGATGCTTGTGAGGCGTTATCTGATCTGTTGCACGCGCTGATTGGTGGAGAAAGCTTAGAGCAGGCGGTTAAAATTAGTGTGTTATCGTTGCAAACCATCGTGTCGTTATTAGAAACCGAAGAAAATCGTCATTTTAGTGATGATGAATTGAAAAATAATGAATTAATTATTGATGAATTGGATATTCAATGGGCAATTTATCGCACACTGAATGAGCTGGAAAAGCGAGATGTTGAGGTGATTAACAGTCTGAAAAATGAGATCCGTGCCACAAAAATGAGTAACATCGGAGTTGAATTAAGCAATTAATGTGACTTTTTTCTAATTTTAGTGATAAATCACTTTTAATATGATGAAAGTTAGATTAATCTGTTCACTCAAGACAAGGCTTGAGCTGGGGTGGATCAAGGGATGTTCACCAACGAGGCTATCTCGGCTTTTTCAAGAAAATTGAAAGAGAATCTATTCAATTTCTAAACCACAGTAAAATATAGAGGGTAATATTTATGAACAAAACTGAATTAGTGGACGTAATTGCAGAAAAAACTAAGTTAAGTAAAAAGGATTCTAAGGCAGCATTGGAAGCAGCATTGGAAGCAATTACTGAAAGCCTTAAAGCAGGTGACGCAGTACAATTAATTGGTTTCGGTACATTTAAAGTTAACCAGCGCCAAGAACGTACAGGACGTAATCCTCAAACCGGTAAAGAAATCAAAATCCCAGCAACTAAAGTGCCTGCATTTGTTTCCGGTAAAGCTTTAAAAGACGCTGTAAAATAATTCCAGTGTAAAAAAAGTCGCTATTTTTTGTAATAGCGACTTTTTTAATGCCTAAAAGTAGGCTTTCACAGCCTGTTGAGTAAATAACTGTTTATCTTCCCAACGTAACATCGTTAATCTATTACCCCAAACACAGCCGGTATCTAACGCATAAATATTTTTTGGTGTTGGATAATCAACCAGACTTGCCCAGTGCCCGAATAAAATTGCTGTTTGTTGATACAATGGGTTGTCTAATTCAAACCAAGGTTTTAATGGTGCCGGCGCTTCATTTGGCGGTAATTTACACGCAAATTCTAAGCGATTGTCCGGATAGCAGTAACGCATACGCGTAAAAACATTAATGCTGTAACGCAAACGTTCAATGCCGCTTAAATCTTCAGACCAGAGATCCGGTGAGTTTTGATACATTTCACGTAATAATTGTAGATAATCACCTTGTTGCAATACCTGTTCAACTTCCGCAGCACACTGTTTCGCCGTTGCCAAATTCCATTGCGGACAGATACCGGCGTGAGTAATGACGAAACCAAGATCGGAACGATCAATCAGTAAAGGCTGATGACGCAGCCAATCAATCAAGTCTTTAAAATCCGGCGCGGAAAAAATAGCATCAACATGATCTTTTGCTTTGATTTTCTTAATGCCAAAAGCGGTAGAAAGCAAATGCAGATCGTGATTGCCCAATACGGTTTGTGCTGATTTACCCAATGCTTTGACAAAACGTAGGCATTCGAGCGATTTATCGCCGCGAGCGACCAGATCACCGACCAGATAGAGTTTATCCTGTGCCGGATTAAAATGAACTTGTTGTAACAGCAGTTGCAGTTCATCGAAACAACCTTGTAAATCGCCAACAATATAGGTCGCCATAAATTCCCCTTCTCTTTATAGTGTAATGAGTAAATAAGCGAGGTAGATAAAATAAGTTGCGAGCAGTATCGCACCTTCACTTCGGGATATTTTTCTGCCTGTTGCCGCAAATAGCCAAAGTAAGAGCATACTGATAATCAGCATTGCGAAATCAAGATAAGAAATATCACCGACAGCAAGCGGAAATACGCTTGAACAGGCACCCATCACGAAGAAAATATTGAAAATATTGCTGCCGACAACGTTACCAATTGCCAGATCGGAACTTCCTTTTTTAGCAGCAAAAACAGATGTAGCCAATTCAGGAAGTGAAGTACCGCCGGCAACAATGGTTAAACCGATGACAGCATCACTGACCCCGAAATTTTGTGCGATTTGAATCGCGCCGGAAACAAAGAAATCGCCGCCGATAATTAGTACTGCTAGACCAATGAGCAGATAGAATGCAATTTTTAATGAAGAGAGCGGTGTAGTTTCATCCTGTTCACTTTCCTCTGATTGATCCTGCTTGGCATTAGCAAAGGTATAACTTAGGAAAATAGCGAAAAACAGCAATAAAATTAAGCCATCACCACGCGAAATAAAGTCGATCGCTTGATTGTTTAGTAAACGATCAAAACAGAGGAAAATGAAAGCTAACGAGGCTAACAGCGCAAAAGGAATCTCCTTTTTAACCGAACTTGCTTTGATCATAATAGGTGAGGCGAGCGCACTGGCACCGACAATAACCAAAGTATTAAACAGGTTGCTGCCAATAATATTGCCGACAGAAACACCGGAATTACCTTTTAATGCTCCCCAGAAGCTGGTAATGAATTCAGGCAGTGAAGTACCGAAAGCAACAATGGTTAAACCAATAATTAATTCATTAATTTGAAAACGGCGAGCAACGGCAATAGCGCCATCAGTGAAACGATCTGCACCCCAAAGAATGCCGACAATGCCGATCAATAACGTAATATATTCCATTATTCTTCCTCATCTTGATTGACAGTTCCGGCATCGGCAAGCGGTGGATTATCGGCAAGCCAATTGGCGAGGCGAGCGTAATCGGCAATAGTGAGATTTTCTGCACGATCGGTCAGTTTAATCTCTAATTCAACCAGTTGTTCTGCCGTAAACAGATCCATCAAAGAGTTTCTTAATGTTTTACGGCGTTGATTAAAGGCCTGAGTACAAACGCGATTTAGCCAGTAGAGATCTTTTACCGGATAAGGCAAAACCTTATGCGGCACCAAACGAACTACAGCAGAATCCACTTTCGGTGCTGGTTTGAACGCCGATGGTGGCACTTCCAATACCGGAATTACTTGGCAGAAATATTGCGCCATAATGGTTAAACGACCGTATGCTTTATTATTCGGACCGGCGCATAAACGGTTTACCACCTCTTTTTGCAGCATAAAGTGCATATCTTGAATAACATCGTGATATTGAAAAAGGTGAAACATCAAAGGTGTTGAAATGTTATAAGGTAAATTGCCGAAAATTCGTAATAGTTTGTCTGCCTGCTGTGCTAATTGTTGAAAATCAAAACGCATTACGTCTTGCTCAATAACGGTCAATTTTTGATGTAGAAACGGATGGTGGCGTAATCTTTCTGCTAAATCACGATCCAATTCGATCACGGTTAAATGTTCAATTTGTTCAGCAACCGGTTCGGTCAAGGCACCGAGACCGGGACCAATTTCGATGAGAAAATCATTTGCTTGCGGATTAATCGCAGCAACAATACTTTGAATAATTTGATCATCGTGTAAAAAGTTTTGCCCGAAACGTTTTCGTGCCGTATGTCCTAAATGTGTTTTTGAATTCATCAAAATCTCCTCAATAGTTGGAATCTTGCTGTTGGTGGCGACAGAATGTATTTATTGTTGTTTTAGCAAGTTCTTTTCTAGAAAAAATAACCGCACACAGTGTGTGCGGTCGCTATTATAACTAAATCGCTTAATGTTGAATAACCGAGCAATTATTTTTGTAAAATCTTAATATCGGCTGATTTTCTCAACGTTTTCACCCAATCTTTAGAGGCTTCCATTGCTTGCTGATTAACCACTTGCTGATAGGCTTTTTGCATATAGGCTTCTTTCGTTTTATCACCATCACGTTTATCAACCACTTCTAAAATATGCCAACCATATTTTGTTTTAAATGGTTGAGAAATCACACCTTTTTTGCTGTTTTTCACCATGGATTGGAATTCCGGTTCATATACTTCAGGGAAATTCCAGCCTAAGCTGCCACCGTTAGCGCCGGAAAGGTAATCTTTGGAGTAAGTTTTAGCTGCTGCTGCGAAAGTTGTTTTACCGGCGATAATATCACTGCGCAAACTAGACAACTGTTTTTTCGCCTGAGCATCATTTAACAGCGGATTAGTTTTGATCAAGATATGACTGACAAGATATTGCGGCGATTTTACTGTTTTCAGCGTACCTTTTTGTTTCGCTTCGTTGTACATCTGCTTACCTAATTTCTCGATTTGTTCGCGTGAAACCGAGATACTTTCACTTATCGCCTTATTGCGAACCTGCCCCATAATAATTTGGTGAGCAATCTGTTGACGGAATTTGGCTTCACCGATGCCTTGATAATCCAACGCATCCAAGAATTGACCATAGGTTAAGCCGTTTTCATTAGCGATTTGATGCATAATTTGTTGAATTTGTTGTTGAGATACATTGATGTTAGCACCTTTGATTGCTTTTTGTACCAACATATCATCAATGATGTCATTCAAGGCAGCGGCACGATTGGCTTCAGTATTGGTACGTTTACCCAAAGCCTGTTTAACTTGACTACTTAATATCGGCGTACCGTCAACGGTCGCTACAACTTTTTCTACGGCATAACCTGTTGTCGCTAACGATAAACAACCTACTAACAGTAAAAATTTGATCCATTTCGTTTTCATAACCTATTGTCCTATTTGCTATGTTTTGTACTATGTTACGTTTCACATTAGATGACAAAATGAAAAAAAGGTTCTTAATCGTTCCTTATTAAATCCACTTGATAACAGCCATCATATTTCATTGTTTTCACTTGCACCTGTTCTTGCCTTGAAGTTGGGATATTCTTACCAACATAATCGGCGCGAATAGGCAATTCACGATGTCCCCGATCGACAAAAATCACCAGTTCGATTTTTGCAGCCCTACCGAAATCAATCAGTGCATCCAATGCCGCACGAATAGTTCGACCGGTAAATAATACATCATCCACTAGGATAACTTTTTTATTTTGAATATTAATGGCTTCCGAAGCACCGTGATAAACCGGAGATTCGCTCGCTTCAGCATATTGCAAATCGTCACGATAAAAAGTGATGTCCAGTTCCATATAGGGCAGGATTATGCCGGTCAGCTGCGCAATTTTCTGCCGTAAAAGATCGGCAATTTCAGCGCCTCTACGGCGAATACCCACGATGATTAAATCATCCAATGTTTGGTGTTTTTCAATAATTTCATGGGAGATACGTGAGATCGTACGAAAAAACTGGCTTTCATCGATAATCACTTTTTCCATAAATAAAGTAACCTTCTAATTAGGATAGAACAGAGTTAAAAATAGCATAAATTTAGCGTTAACGCACATTGAAAACCTATTTTTCAAAGAAAATTAGGTTTTGTCGAAATGACAAAACCTAATAGTCAGATTAGATAGCCCAGTGGCCGGCATAGAATATCACTAAAATGATCGCAATAATGACTGTACCAAGGTTGAGTTTACGCCATTCACCGGCAATGATTCGTCCGATAACTAAAGAGGCGAAACCTAACATAATGCCGGTAACGATATTGGCGGTCAGTACGATAAATACCGCACAGATTAAACCGCTCATTGCGGCAACGAAATCATCGAAATCCAATTTAGCGACATTGCTCAACATTAATAAGCCAACGTACATCAATGCCGGTGCAGTGGCATAGCCCGGCACTAAAGCTGCTAACGGTTGGAAGAACAACATTAATAAGAATAATAAACCGACAACAATGGCGGTGATTCCGGTTTTACCGCCGGCAGCAGTACCGGCTGCTGATTCGATATAAACGGCTGCAGGTGCGGTGCCGAATAAGCCGGAGAACAAGCTGCTTAATGAGTCTGACGTCAAGGCTTTGCCACCGTTAATGATTTGCCCATCTTTATCCAAAAGATTGGCTTGACCGGCAACAGCTCGAATGGTACCGGTTGCATCAAAAACAGCTGTCATTACTAAGGCGAACACTGCCGGTAAAACCATTGGTTGCAATGCACCGGCGATATCCAACTGTAAGAAATGAGAGGTTTCACCGAAAGAAGGCAATTTGAAAATCTGACCGGAAAATTTAACATTAGGATCGAAAATTAAACCGATAATGGTGATGGCGATAATCACTAACAGAATGCCACCTTTTACTTTCAAACGTTCCAAACCGATAATGGCGGCAAGACCGATCAAAGCCATCATTACTGGGAAAGAGGTGAAATCACCTAATTTAACCGGTAAACCGGCATCATTACCGACCACCAAACCTACACCGTTCGCAGCAATCAAAAGCAGGAATAGACCGATTCCGATACCGGCACCGTGTGCGATACTGGCTGGCAGATTACGTAAAATCCAGGCACGAATACCGGTGGCGGAAATTAATGTAAAGACAACCCCCATTAAGAAAACGGCACCCAATGCTACCGGAATACTGACTTGTTGCCCAAGCACTAAGCTAAAAGCGGTAAAGGCGGTTAATGAGATTGCCACGCCGATAGCCATCGGTGCATTTGCCCAAAAACCAATAAGAATTGAACCTAAACCTGTTACTAAACAGGTCGCAATAAAGACGGATTCAGCGGAAAAACCGGCGTTACTTAACATTCCCGGCACAACAATAACGGAATAAACCATTGCCAAGAATGTTGTGAGCCCAGCAATAATTTCTTGGCGTAAAGAACTTTTGCGGGCGGAGAGTTCAAAACGCTGTTCAAGCATATTAGACATTGAGATACCTTAAATTATAACGAAAGGAAAATAGGGGAAGAATTTTACCTGAGTCGGCGACAATCTACTATTAAAAAATGCAAACGTTTGCGTTTTTTTTGGAAATAAAACGCCTTACCCACTAAAGTCAGCAAGGTAAGGCGTTATTGATTCTAGCCCTGTAATGAATAGATATTTAATTGATCAAGTTTGTGTAAGCCGTTTGCCAAAGCGGCAGCACCGTTCATTGTGGTCAACACCATCACTTTATGCTGCAAAGCGCTACGACGAATAGAATGGCTATCAGCAACAGATTCCGGTTTGCCGTCAACAGTGTTGATAACCAGTGCAATTTCACCGTTCTTAATTGCATCAACAATGTGCGGGCGACCTTCACGAACTTTATTCACGTGTTGAACAATAATGCCTTGTTCGGCAAGGAATTTAGCCGTACCGTAAGTTGCACATAAACCGAAGCCGAGAGCTTGTAACTGTTTGACGACATCCAATAAACGTTGTTTATCTTGATCGGCAACAGAGAGGAACACTTTGCCACCGTGTGGAATATGTTCGCCGGCACCAAGTTGTGCTTTGATAAAGGCTTCAGCAAAAGTTTCTCCTACGCCCATTACTTCACCGGTAGAACGCATTTCAGGGCCTAAAATGGTATCGACACCCGGGAATTTAATGAATGGGAATACCGCTTCTTTAACCGCAAATTTTTCCGGAATCACCTCTTTGCTGACACCTTGTTCGGCTAAAGAAATTCCAGCCATCACGCGTGCGGCGATTTTTGCTAAAGGCACACCGGTAGCTTTGCTGACGAAAGGCACGGTACGAGAGGCGCGCGGATTGACTTCAAGCACATAAACTGTATCGCCTTTAACGGCAAATTGCACGTTCATCAAACCAACCACTTTTAATGCGAATGCCATTTCAGTGGTTTGACGGCGGATCTCATCCTGAATTTGTTGACTTAATGAATATGCCGGAAGAGAACAAGCTGAGTCGCCGCTATGGATACCTGCTTGCTCAACGTGCTGCATAATACCGCCGATCACAACCTGTTTACCATCACAAATACAGTCAACATCGACTTCGATAGCGTTATCAAGGAAGTGATCCAATAAGATCGGGCTGTCTTCGGAAACCTGTACGGCTTCGCGCATATATTTGTTAAGTTCATCCACATTATAAACAATCTGCATTGCACGACCGCCTAAAACATAAGATGGACGCACCACCAACGGATAACCGACTTCATCAGCTAATTTCACCGCTTCTTCGGCATTTTTGGCAGTACGATTGGACGGTTGTTTCAATTTAAGATCATTTAAGATCTGTTGGAAACGCTGTCTATCCTCTGCGGCATCGATGCTGTCGGCTGAAGTACCGATAATATTGACGCCATTTTCTTGCAATTTATTGGCCAGTTTCAACGGCGTTTGACCTCCGTAATGCACAATGACGCCATACGGATTTTCGATATGAATAATCTCTAACACATCTTCAAGTGTTAGCGGTTCAAAATAGAGACGATCGGAAGTATCAAAATCAGTAGAAACGGTTTCCGGATTGCAGTTAACCATAATGGTTTCAAAACCGCTTTCACGCAAGGCAAGCGCGGCGTGCACACAGCAGTAATCGAATTCGATTCCTTGACCGATACGGTTTGGACCGCCACCTAAAATCATAATTTTTTTACGATCTGATGGGTTGGCTTCACACTCCTCTTCATAACAAGAGTAGAGATAAGCAGTATCTGAATTAAATTCCCCGGCACAGGTATCAACACGTTTATAAACCGGATGCAGATTAAATTGATTACGACGTGCGCGCACTTCACTTTCACTGGTTTTGGTTAATTGTCCGATACGTTTGTCGGAGAAACCTTTTCGTTTTAAACGGCGCAACTCAGCGTAATCCAACTGATCCAACGTTTTTTGTTCCAATGCCAACTCTTCTTGTACCAGATCTTGAATTTGGCGTAAGAACCAAGGATCAATTTTAGTGTAACGATAAACTTCATCCAATGACCAACCTAAACCAAAAGCGTCGGCAACATAGAGTAGGCGTTCAGGGCCGGGATTAGAAATTTCGTGACGTAATTTTTCATTATCTTCTGAACGCAAATTGAAACCACAAATGCCGGTTTCCAAACCGCGCAAGGCTTTTTGCAAACTTTCTTGGAAAGTCCGGCCCATAGCCATTACTTCACCAACGGATTTCATTTGGGTGGTTAAACGATCATCCGCTTGTGGGAATTTTTCAAAGGCAAAACGTGGCACTTTGGTGACCACATAATCGATCGAAGGTTCAAAAGAGGATGGAATCAAGCCACCGGTGATGTCGTTGCGCAACTCGTTTAAGGTGTAACCGACCGCCAATTTAGCGGCTACTTTGGCAATCGGGAAACCGGTCGCTTTTGATGCAAGTGCAGAAGAACGACTGACGCGAGGATTCATTTCGATCACGATCATTTCGCCGTTTTCAGGATTGATAGCAAATTGCACGTTTGAACCACCGGTATCAACACCGATTTCACGCAATACCGCAAGGCTGGCATTACGCATAATTTGGTATTCTTTATCAGTTAATGTTTGTGCCGGCGCAACAGTGATAGAATCGCCGGTGTGTACACCCATTGGATCAAGGTTTTCAATGGAGCAGACAATGATACAGTTATCGGCTTTATCACGTACTACTTCCATTTCATACTCTTTCCAGCCCAGCACCGATTGTTCAATTAATAATTCGTGAGTCGGGGAGGCATCGAAACCACGTTCGCAAATGGCTTGGAATTCTTCTCGGTTATAGGCAATACCGCCACCGGAGCCCCCCATCGTGAAAGAAGGACGAATTAAGGTTGGAAAGCCGACTTGCTCTTGAGCTTGCCACGCTTCAGCAAAGGTATGACAAACGAAAGATTTCGGTGTATGTAAGCCGATTTTTGCCATTGCCTCTTTGAATCGACCACGATCTTCCGCTTTATCAATCGCATCTTCAGTCGCACCGATTAATTCCACATTATATTTTTGTAAGATACCGTTTTTGGAAAGATCTAATGCGCAGTTCAATGCAGTTTGTCCGCCCATTGTCGGCAAAATGGCATCCGGGCGCTCTTTGGCGATAATTTGTTCCACCGTTTGCCACCGAATTGGCTCAATATAGGTAACATCAGCCATATTTGGGTCGGTCATAATGGTCGCTGGATTTGAGTTAACCAGGATGACTTTATACCCCTCTTCACGCAAAGCTTTACAGGCTTGCGCACCGGAATAGTCGAATTCACACGCCTGCCCGATAACGATTGGACCGGCACCGATAATTAATATTGTTTTAATGTCTGTGCGTTTTGGCATAATTATTTTTCACTCACTTTACTGATTAACGTGCCACATAAGAAGTTGCTGTTTGGGTATGGCTTGCTATATCCATTTCGTGGATAAATTTATCAAAAAGATAAGCAACATCGTGCGGTCCCGGACTGGCTTCCGGATGCCCTTGGAACGAAAAAGCGGATTGTGTTGTCAATTCAATTCCTTGAACCGAACCATCGAACAGAGAACGATGTGTGATACGAACATTCTGCGGCAAGCTATCAGCATCCACTTCAAAACCGTGATTTTGACTGGTAATTAACACTTTTTTGCTATCTAAATCTTCAACCGGGTGGTTGCCACCGTGATGACCGAATGCCATTTTTTTAGTTTTTCCACCAACCGCTAAACCGAGTAATTGATGCCCTAAACAGATACCGAAAATTGGTTTTTTACTTTCTAATAATTGACGGATGGCGGTAATAGCATATTCACAAGG
The DNA here is from genome assembly GCF_000379785.1 of Gallibacterium anatis DSM 16844 = F 149. Classification (GTDB taxonomy): domain Bacteria; phylum Pseudomonadota; class Gammaproteobacteria; order Enterobacterales; family Pasteurellaceae; genus Gallibacterium; species Gallibacterium anatis. The sequence continues at coordinate 15,643 of NZ_KB903697.1, forward strand.
TTCAGGATCACCCGGCCCGTTAGAAAGGAAAATGCCGTCCGGATTAAGTGCTAATACTTCACTTGCCGGTGTTGTAGCCGGCACAACAGTAATATGGCAACCGCGTTCCGCCAACATTCTGAGAATGTTACGTTTAACACCGAAATCGTAAGCGACAACGTGAAAACGGCAATGTTGTTGTTGCGGATAGCCCAAACCAAGCTGCCAAACACGTTCAGTCCATTCATAACTATTTTTGCAAGTTACCTCTTTCGCAAGGTCTTTGCCCGCCATTGAACCGAAACTTTGTGCCAGTTCCAACGCTTTTTGCTGATCAATTTCGCCTGCCATAATGCAACCCGGCATTGCACCTTTATCACGTAATAGACGTGTTAATCGGCGCGTATCAATATCGGCAATCGCAACCACATTGTTTTGTTGTAAATATTGTTGCAAAGACATTTCGCTACGGAAGTTACTATGCAAGAGCGGAAGATCACGAATAATTAAACCGGCAGCGTAAACGGCATCAGATTCTACATCTTCACTGTTGGCGCCGGTGTTGCCGATATGTGGATAGGTTAAGGTAACAATTTGTTTGGTATAGGAAGGATCAGTGAGGATTTCCTGATAACCGGTCATTGAAGTATTAAAAACCACTTCGCCGATGGTATGCCCTAATGCGCCAATGGCTTTACCCCGGAAAACAGAACCGTCAGCAAGGACGAGGATAGCTTGTTCAGACATCAATTACTCCTAAATAATTTTATGTGTTAGGTTGAACACTTACGAATGCTCATTAACCACAACTTAGATCAAATGGCGATTTACGCTTTTGGCTAAATTGTGCCTGAAAGTTTTCGCTAAAACCGAAAAAATCGCATTATTTTAATTGAGCAAACGATTAAATACAATGTTTCAACCGCTAACAATCTTGTTTAATTGTTAATGTTGTAGTGCACTTTATGAAATAATATGCAATATTTTTGAATATTTATTCATTTAAGGCAAGTGGTATTTTTGATTTAACGATTTTTTTCAGCCTGAAATTTGATTAGAATAAATAAAGTTTAGAGAAAAATAAAATGGGAATGACTATGGTAAGACAATTGAAAAAAACATTATTTACTGCAATGGTAATAATTCTGGTTGGTGGTTGCTCAAGCCATCAGGATAAGGGAAAACGCAGTGACCCATTACAGGGGGTTAACCGTACAATGTGGAACGTAAATTATAGTTATCTTGATCCCTATATTGTACGTCCTATGGCTAAAGGTTGGCGTGATTATGTGCCACAACCAGTGAAAACTGGAATTATTAATTTTGCAGATAATTTAGATGAGCCTATGAGCTTTGTTAATCGCTTATTGGAAGGTAATTTTAAACAAGCAATGGTGCATTTTGACCGTTTTTGGATTAATACGATTTTTGGTTTAGGAGGCTTTATTGATCTTGCCAGTGCAAGTGAACCATTAAAAAAGCAGGAAAAGCGTGAATTTGGTGATATGTTGGGGCATTATGGTGTTGGTACTGGTGCTTATGTGATGGTGCCAGGGTATGGTGCTGCGACACCGCGCCAGGACTTAGGGCATTTAGTTGATATGACCTATCCGATGCTCTCTTTGCTGGGACCTTGGAGCATTTTGAAATGGGGAATTCAAGGGGTGGATAAGCGAGCAAGCGTATTGGATCAGGATGCATTGTTGAAGCAGTCGCAAGATCCGTATGTCACTTATCGCGAAGCCTATTTCCAAAACCTTAAATTCAAAGTGAGTGATGGTAAGTCAGAAACGAAAGCGAGCGAGAAGCTGGATAAAAATATTTTAGATGAAATCGATTAATCTTTAATTTTATTGATTGAAATTAATAACTACAGGCGAAGAATCCTTTACAGTAGTCGGCAGTTTAATTTTTGATTTAGAAAAGGATAAAAATATGGAAATGACATCCACTCAACGCTTAATTTTGGCTAACCAATATGAATTAATGGCATTATTAAATCCGGAACAAGCAGCGCAGTTTCGCCGCTTGAAAACCATTGTGCAATCCGGTTTTGCAAAGGAACTGGCAGAATTGGACAAAGATTTTTCTTATTTGAGTGAAGCGGAATGCGATATGGTACGTAATACTTTGGAGATGTATCACGCATTACAGGTTTGCTACAACAATTTGCCGGATAAATCTGCTATCAGCGCTAACCAAATTAAATTTATTGGTTATTGTGCGATTAGAGAGAAAAAATATTGCCAATATGTGAAATTTTTGCGGGAAAGTGAAAAGCTTTACGCTGATGTTGAATTTTATGCCGATGATAATGATGCACAAATCTGTATGGCAGAAAAATATCAAAAAATGTTGGCTGTTTGGCGTAGTTGTCCACACGAATACCACCTCAGTGCGGAAGAAATACGTCGTATTTTGGCTGCGTAACCACGCAAGAATCTAGAAAAAACGGTAGGTTTAAGAGCCTACCGTTTTTTATTACTTAATTACTTATTTTTTCGCTTGAATTTCAATTTCTTGATTAACCTGACCATAAATCATCATTGTAAAAACTACCGTTCCGCCTAGGATATTACCGAAACAGGTTGGTAATAAGAAAGTGATGAAGTAGTCGTAAAGCGAGGCTTCACCTTGGAACACGAGATAGGCAATTTCCGCAGAACCGACAATAACGTGCGCAAAATCACCGAGAGCTATTAAATAAATAAAGAAGAAAATCATAATAAATTTTCCACTATTAACCGACGGCATCATCCAAACGATAGAAGCAATCAGTATTCCAGCCGGGATGCCTTTTAGAATATTTTCGGAAATCGTCATATGCTTAACGTGCATTGCGATTTCGTGCATCGCATTGACAAATTCCGGATTAAACGCTTGATGATTCTGTAAAAATAGGGCGGCTAATGCGGTACCGACTAAGTTTGAAACAAAGACGATAGACCACAAACGCGCAACCGCCGTGACTTTACGCCAAGTTAACGGATTAAACAGCGGCACAACTGTGGTGATGGTGTTTTCCGTAAATAACTGCATTCTGCCGAGAATTACAAGCAGAAAGCCAACGGTATATCCCATATTGGTAACCAAAGGTGACCAGCTTTCTTTAGGCAAATAGGCGGTAAAGATTGCCTTAAAAACAAACGAAAAGGTGACGACTAAACCGGCAGTAATCCCGGAAAAAATAAGCGCTTTTGTCGGACGGGTCAGCTCTTCAATGCCGTCTTGTCGAATAATTTCATATAATAAACGAGGGCTAAGACGTTCATATTCCTCAATCGCCATTTTATCTCGATAGGAAAGGGTTGAAGTATCTAATTCTGATTTCATTGCGTTTCCTTTTTAGTTGAAAATTACAAAAATAATAGCGAAAACTATCTAAAAATAAGGCGCATATCTTAACATAATGCAAAAATCACACCTAATTTTCTTGTTAAAGAAACTAGGCTAAAACAACAGAATATTTTATAATCACGCGTTCTGAAAACCGAAAGAATAAATGAAAAGCTATGTTTGAGATTAATCCTGTAAAAAATAAAATCAGTGATATTAGTGAAAGAACCTCTGCACTTAGGGGGTATCTTTGACTTCGACAATAAAGTCGAACGTTTAGAAGAGGTCAGTGCTGAATTGGAGCAGCCGGATGTATGGAATGATCCGGAAAAAGCGCAAGCCTTAGGTAAGGAACGCTCTTCGTTAGAGGCGGTGGTAAATACCATTAAATCGTTGCAACAAGGTTTGGATGATGTTGACGGATTATTGGAATTAGCAATTGAAGCGGATGATCAGGCAACATTTGATGAAGCTGTTGCTGAATTGGATCAGCTGGAGCAGAGCTTGGCTAAGCTTGAGTTTAGAAGAATGTTCAGTGGCGCCAATGATGCCGCTGATTGTTATGTGGATTTGCAAGCCGGTTCAGGCGGTACTGAGGCGCAGGACTGGACCGAAATGTTGCTGCGGATGTATTTACGTTGGGCAGAAAGCAAAGGCTTTAAAGCCGAATTAATGGAAGTGTCCGATGGTGATGTTGCCGGTATTAAATCAGCGACTATTCGTGTTAGCGGTGAATATGCGTTCGGTTGGCTGCGCACGGAAACCGGCATCCATCGTTTAGTGCGTAAAAGCCCGTTTGATTCCAATAATCGTCGCCACACCTCTTTTAGTGCGGTTTTTGTCTATCCTGAAATTAATGATGATATTGATATTGAAATCAATCCGGCAGATTTGCGTATCGATGTGTATCGTGCATCGGGTGCGGGTGGGCAACACGTAAACCGAACTGAGAGTGCGGTGCGCATTACACATATGCCGACCGGTATTGTGGTGCAGTGTCAAAATGATCGTTCCCAGCATAAAAATAAAGATCAGGCAATGAAACAATTAAAAGCAAAATTGTATGAGCTTGAATTGAAAAAGAAAAATGCTGAGAAACAGGCACTGGAAGAGAGTAAGTCGGATATTGGTTGGGGCAGTCAGATTCGCTCCTATGTGTTGGATGATGCACGCATTAAAGATTTACGCACCGGCGTTGAAAATCGCAATACACAAGCCGTATTGGACGGTGATTTGGATAGATTTATTGAAGCGAGCTTAAAAGCAGGGCTTTAGCGGTGAGCTGGCTCAATAAATAAAAATTGGCAGATTTTGGTAAGAATTGAATAAACGATTCACAAGAATATACAGTAAAAATTTAAAGGTAAAAAAATGACAGAACATACTCAAGAGTTAGATTTAAACGGAGAAATGCTGGCGCGCCGTGAAAAATTGGCAACCTTACGCCAAAAAGGTAATGCATTTCCGAATACATTCCGCCGCGACAGTTTGGCAGGCGATCTTCATCAACAATATGAAAATGAAGATGGTGAAGTATTAAAAGAGAAGGCAATTCCTGTCAGTGTTGCCGGACGTATTATGACACGTCGCAAAATGGGAAAAGCCAGTTTTATCACGTTGCAGGATATGAGTGGAAAAATCCAACTTTATGTTGCCAGAGATTTATTGCCTGAAGGGGTTTATGAAGAAATTATGGCAATGCTTGATCTTGGTGATATTGTTGGTGCAAAAGGAACATTATTCAAAACTAAAACCAATGAATTGACCGTTCGTTGTACTGCGCTTGAATTGTTGACCAAAGCATTGCGCCCATTACCGGATAAATTCCACGGTTTAGCGGATCAAGAAATGCGTTATCGCCAACGTTATTTAGATCTGATTTCTAATGAAGAATCTCGCCGTACTTTTATTATTCGTTCAAAAGTGATTGCCGGCATTCGTGAATATTTTATCAGCAAAGGTTTTATTGAAGTCGAAACCCCAATGTTGCAAGTGATTCCGGGCGGTGCAGCGGCGCGTCCGTTTATTACTCATCATAATGCGCTTGATATTGATATGTACCTTCGTATTGCGCCGGAACTTTATTTGAAGCGCCTTGTTGTCGGTGGTTTTGAGCGTGTGTTTGAGTTGAACCGTAATTTCCGTAATGAAGGGGTCTCTGTGCGCCATAATCCGGAATTTACGATGATTGAATATTACCAAGCTTATGCGGATTATCACGATTTAATGGATAATACAGAAGAATTATTGCGCAAATTGGCATTGGATATTTTAGGCACTACAATCGTGCCTTACGGTGAATATGAATTTGACTTCGGTAAACCGTTTGAGCGTATCACAATGCACGATGCTGTATTGAAATATGGTGCGGATAAAGGCATTGTGAAAGAAGATCTTTACGATTTTGATCGTGCTAAAGCGGTAGCGGAAAAACTGGGTATCGAAATTCAAAAATCTTGGGGCTTGGGTAGTTTAGTTAATGCGATTTTTGAAGAAGTGGCAGAACATCACCTCATTCAACCAACTTTCTTAATGGCACATCCTGCGGAAATTTCACCATTGGCACGCCGTAATGATGAAAATCCGGAAGTGACCGATCGTTTTGAATTATTTATCGGTGGCCGTGAAATTGGTAACGGTTTCTCTGAATTGAACGATGCGGAAGATCAAAATGAACGCTTTAATGCGCAAGTGGCAGCGAAAGAAGCGGGAGATGATGAAGCGATGTTTAAAGACGAAGATTTCGTGGTGGCGTTGGAACACGGTTTGCCGCCAACAGCAGGCGAAGGCTTGGGAATCGACCGTTTGGCAATGTTGTTCGCCAATGCAGAATCAATTCGTGATGTGATTTTATTCCCGGCAATGAAACATAAAGCTTAAAATGTATTGTTAACGGCAAGGTTGATTGTGAAAAGCAATCAACCTTTTTTTATTTTTTCGATCTGCGCCACATTTTTCCTCTCTTTTTGCTTGTATATCCATCAAATCCTTTATGCTGAACGCCTGTGATTACAGGAGGACAGCAATGTACTATTTATATCTTTTTTTAAGTCTAATTTCTTTTTCTGTGCTGGCGAAAGAGTCGGTGATGTTGTTGCAGGAGTACAAAGATCAAGATTTACAAGGTTGGGTGATGAGCGAAAAACTGGATGGCGTGAGAGGATATTGGGATGGAGAGAAATTGATTACTCGTCAGGATAATCTTTTGAATCCGCCGGATTATTTTATTAAAGATTTTCCACCGTTTGCGATTGATGGCGAGCTTTTCAGTGAGCGAGGTAAATTTGAGGAGATCACCAGTATCACCCGTTCTATAAAAGATAAAGGTTGGCATAAATTAAAATTATATGTGTTTGATGTACCGAAAGAAAAAGGAGATTTGCTGCAAAGGCTGGATGTGCTTAGACAATATTTGTTACAACACCCAACGCCTTATATTGAAATTTTGCCTCAGATGCCGATAGAGAATAAACAGGCGGTTTATCAGTTCCTTGATCAAGTAGAAAGTTTAGGCGGAGAAGGCATTGTGGTCAGAAATCCGAAAGCGAATTATATCGTGGGGAGGAGTAGCCAAATCTTAAAATTAAAGCGTCATCAGGATGAAGAGTGTACTGTGATAGCCCATCATAAAGGCAAAGGACAATTTCATAATGTGATGGGCTCACTGACGTGTGAAAATGAACGCGGTCAATTTAAAATTGGTTCCGGTTTCAGCTTAGCTGATCGCGCTAATCCGCCGGCAATCGGTTCGGTAATCACCTATAAATACCGAGGCTTAACCAAAAACGGTAAGCCGAAATTTGCCACTTATTGGCGTCAGCGTTCATTAACGCCGTCTGTTGAAACTAATTGATAATGGATGACAAAAAGTTGTTCAATATTAGGATAAATTTGTCGGATCACGTGTTTGAGTTCGGTTAGCGTCATATTTTCTTGCTGTGCGTGCATTTCAGTTAGTTGAGAAAATTGGATTGGCGTTATTGCAAGGATTTTGATTTTAGCGAACCACTGATGTTGTTCAAAAGTAAAAACATCAATGATGCTGCCGATTTTAAAATCTTTTTCACTGTCATCACGAATAGTAATGGTTTTGCTACCGTTCAGAATATTTTCTCTAAAGCATTGATAAAAGGTGATTTCCTTCATTATTTTTTCCTTTTTGGTAGCTTTTCTACCCACGACCAGTTTTTATCTTCCTGATAATCAAAAACCGGGAGTCCCAATCCAAAGCGAATGGCTAATAAACGTAATAAAAAACCGGTTGCCAAAGTGATTAAAATCACAATATCTTGCGGAATATGGGTGTGTTGTAGACCGATATAGATAGCGGTAGCAAGAAAGGCGATACTGGCATAGAGTTCTTTTTGAAAGACCAGTGGAATCCGGTTGCAGAGCAGATCGCGCAACACACCGCCAAATGCGCCGGTGATAATGGCTGCAACGGAAGCGATAATAAAACCGTGCCCCATCGTGAGCGCGACTTGTGCGCCAATAATGGAAAATACAATTAAGCCTAGTGCATCTAAAATTAAGAAAATCGCTTTTAAATAACGCATTAATGGCGCAATGATCACGGTTAATACCGCAGCTCCTGCAACGATAACGATATATTCCGGATGTTTTACCCAACCTAATGGATAATGACCTAACAGCACATCCCGAACCGAACCGCCACCAATAGCGGTAACGGACGCAATAATAATAACGCCGAAAATATCCATTTTTTCTCTGCCGGCAGCTAAAGCGCCGGTGATTGATTCAGCGGTAATTCCAATTAAATAGAGTATAGTCAGTAACATAATATTTGATTGCGGTGATGAGATGCGGAGATTTTACTTGAAAGATTTGAATTGCGTTAGTTTCTTTATTAAAAAATGTAATTTAGCTATTTTTTATGTATAAAAGATAGCCGTTTAAGCATAAGAATAGTGGAAGTTATAAAAAAAATTAAACGCTAATTATTATTTTGCTTTAAAAATAAGTTTCTTTTTATTGCTATAAGTTAGTTTTTTATACTATAAATGGACTAAAAATTAGTGTTTTATATAATAAGATTGCTCTTTTTTACTTATTTTATGAAGTTGATCTCATAAAAATTTTGTGATGATATTACAAAACTGTTTCATTTATATTAAATAAAGAAGAGATTAATTATGTCAGCAACTATTACTTCTGAGGAACAACCCTCTACATTTAAGAGTCGCCTTTCTGCATTAGGACCAGGAATTTTAATGGCTTCTGCAGCAGTCGGCGGTTCTCATCTTATCGCTTCAACACAATCCGGCGCGATTTATGGCTGGCAGTTAGCGATAATTATTATTTTAGCAAATCTGTTTAAGTATCCCTTCTTCCGTTTTGGCGTGCAGTATACATTGGATACAAATAAGAGCTTGTTGGAAGGTTATAAAGAGAAAGGAACTGTCTATCTGTTTGTGTTCTTTTTATTGAATGTTTTTGCAACAGTCATTAATACAGCCGCTGTATCTCTATTATCTGCCGTGATTTTATCTTTCGTTGTACCATTACCGGTGCCGACATTGAGTTTGACCGTGTTGGTGGTGAGCACTGCAATTCTTTTATTCGGGCAATATCGAATTTTGGATGGCTTATCCAAGTTCGTGATGATCTGCCTTACTTTAGCCACTGTGTTGGCGGTTGCGATTGCCGCTTCTCGTGGTGCGGTTGCGCCGGAAGGTTATGTGAGTGAAAGCCCGTGGCAGTTAGGTGCATTAGCGTTTATTGTGGCGTTAATGGGATGGATGCCGGCACCGATTGAAATTTCTGCTATCAACTCAATGTGGGTAGTGGCGAAAAAACGCTTAACCAAAGTGTCTTATCGGGATGGTATTTTTGATTTTAATGTGGGTTATATTGGCACAGCATTATTGGCGTTAGTATTTTTGGCATTAGGTGCTTTGGTGCAATATGGCTCAGGTGTGCCGGTTGAAATGGTAGGCGGTAAATATGTTGCTCAATTAATTGGTATGTATGTCGCAACCATTGGGGATTGGGCGAGAGGATTAATTGCGTTGATTGCTTTCCTCTGTATGTTCGGTACAACGCTTACTGTTATTGATGGCTACTCTCGTTCTAATGTCGAAAGTTTACGCATTTTGTTGAAAAAGAAAGGCACAAGAGCAAGTTATTTGAATATTGCCTTTGTTGCCGCATCCGTTTCCGGTGCGTTAATTATCTTCTTCTTTAATAATGCATTAGGACCAATGCTTAAATTCGCAATGATTGCCTCATTTGTCACCACGCCGGTGTTTGCTACTTTGAATTTGTTATTGGTATTAAAAGGCGAACACAGAGTGAAAGGTGGGTTATTGTGGCTTTCACTTATCGGTTTACTTTACCTCACTGCATTCACCTTATTATTTATCGTTCATCAGATGGGGTGGTTGAGTTAAAACTTATTTTTATCACAAATTAGGCGGTAATTGTTTACCGCCTCAGACTGCTGACAAACCTCTAGACATACCTCTAGAGGTTTGATCTAATAGGCATATCGAAAAAAGGAAATGCCTATGCTCAAAAATACACCCTCACTCCAATATGAAATCGAGATGATAAGTCTCGAACAACTCGTTCCAAAAGACC
>NZ_KB903698.1 GCF_000379785.1 Gallibacterium anatis DSM 16844 = F 149
AGCTTTGCGGATGCCAAACAACATCACGGACATCGCTATGCCCGTTATAGAGGATTATCCAAAGTGCAAATGCAATGCTTCCTTGCGGCAATGGCACAAAATATCAAGAAAATTGCCCTGGTGGTATGGGCTATTTTGTCTTATTTATGGCGTCAATTTTACTTGTTTGAGGCATGGGTAAAACAATCAGCGAAAATGACCGCTGGCACCATTATCTGAAAGGAAAAGCAAGAGAAAAGCGACAAAGTAAAAAAACAAACCCACTTTTATCAAATGATTTTGGAAAGATGGGTTTGTCAGCAGTCTGAGCAATGGATACATTGCTATTGGTACTAAAACCGTAGCTAGTGGCAATAGAAGTATTGCATTAGGGAATCAGTCAACCTCGAATAATGGCTCTTATAATATAGCGCAAGGGAATGACTCCATTGGTATTGGTACATCTACGAGTGTATTTGGTTACTCTGGCGTGTCCATTGGGCGTCGCAATATCATTGGGGTACCCGATCCTGACTTGGTGAAGGATGGAGTCCTAACGACAAAATCTAAAACTAAGTATAGCGAAGATGACCTAGGAGGGAACAGTGTTATTGTGGGTGCTTATAATGTGGCATATGGTAATCGTTCTAATGTTATTGGTACCTATTCCCGTGCTATGGGCAGTAATAGCGTAGCCATTGGTAGTGGCGTACAGTCCTTAAGCGATGGCAGTATTGCTATCGGTAAAGGTAGTGGCTATGAGTTTGAGGATGCATCTCGAAGTGCGAAATCTACGGATAGAGACTATTATGGTCGTGATTGGGAATTGCCACCAGAATACAAAGTATTAAAACAGGTATTGCGCACAGATATTGCAGATGATAAAACAGATACTAGAACTAGTAGCAGAAAGAACGGTTATTTTGAACATGGAGACCAGCCTAAATATAATAACTATGGTGCTGGTAGCAGTGACCCAGGTGGTTTTATCGTAGAAGGTAAGAATGCGTTAGGCATTGGTACCTATACCCAGGTGCGTGGGGACAGTGCCATTGGTTTGGCAACCGGGGAAATGACGGCAGATCTTTCTGATAAAGATAAGTCTGCCTATGCGAGGGACATGAGAAAAATCATGGATATGGAAGAAACCTTGTACGAGGCTAAAGAGAAGTTAAAGGCGGAGGCCAATAACGGTGATAAGAAAGCATTGGAAAGTGCCGTGCAAGCCGCCGAAGAAAGCTTAGCGACTGCTAAAAAGAACTTTCGTGAGACTTACTTGAAAAAGTATTCCTTCGTCGATGGCAATGGTGCCCTAGGTGTAGGGCGTCAAATCTTGGCACAAGGGGATCGCTCTATGGCAGTAGGTGACTATGCGAAGGCGATTTCCAGTGATGCCATTGCCTATGGCGGTCAAACTTTGGCAAATGGTACCAATTCGATGGCTATGGGTGGTAAGGCCCACGTAGGTACTGAGGAAACAGGGTTTAATAATAGTATGGCTATCGGTTCTCATACCAATGTACAAGCCGGCAATGCCGTAGCCTTAGGGGCGTTTAGCCAAGTAACTGGCACTAATTCCTTAGCTTTGGGTTTTGGAACACAAAGCAGTACAGATTCCAATAATATTACTTATAATTCAGTTAGTGGTCACGATTCCACCCTCATTGGTAGTTATGGCAATATCGCAGGCAATAACTCGATCCTGATCGGTAGTAGCGGTAGCATTGCCAATGACCGTGTCGTAGGACTCGGTAATAATATTAATATTGCGGCGGCAGATTCAGATGACCAAGAAAATAACACGGCTGGCTCTGTATTCTTAGGGGATCATGCTGGCTATGTAAAAGATTCAAAACGCGCTCGTTCGTTGGGCGAAGTTACATTGGTTGGCAGTGACAAGAAAAAAGAATTGACTGAATCCTTAAGTAGCACCAAAGGGGCTTTGCGTGATTATACTAAGGATTTTATCTACATTTATATGCTAGAAAACCAAGATGATGGTACCAAAATAGGTGCGCCTATTGCCGTTCGTAGTGATTTTGCTGGTGGCGATTCTACCGTTGGCGTTGTGAGTGTAGGCTCTACTTATGAGCAAACTTTTGAAAACTTAGACAAAATTAAAGAACATCATAAAAAGGTCGGCTCCCTTATTACAGTGCCGGTAGAGGTAACTGTGCAAGTTACGAAAAATGGTATTTCATTAGGCAAGCAACAACAAACTCGCTATTTTGCAGCAGATGCAACACAAGAGCAGATCAATAGTGATAGTACTTTATCTGATGAAGATAAGAAAAAAGTATGGAACACCATTCAGGAAAGTCGGAAGAAAGCTGACACCAAATACACCGTATTTGAAACTCGCCGTATCCAAAATGTGGCACCAGGTTTAATTGGTTCTAACTCAACCGATGCCATCAATGGTTCGCAATTATTTGCCACTAACCAAATGTTAGGTAATTTGGTTGGTAGCTTGAAGAAAACCTTTGGCGACAATGTAACCATTACAGAAGACGGACAAATTAAAGTGTCTGGTGGAACATTAGGTTGGATTGCTAAAGCAAAAGCAGCCGATGGCTCTAATGGAACTGTAAATTATCAAGTAGGAAAAGACGATAAAATAACTAAAGACGATTTAGAAAAGAAAGGTTCTGCCATAGAAGCAGCTGATCAACTCGTTTTCCAAGCCGGAAAAAATATTGGCTTAGTTCAAACACCCGACACTTTAACCATTAGCACCATTGATACGCCAAGTTTTAAGTCCGTAGAATTGCGTGGCGAAACGAAGGAAGTTAATGGCAGTCAAGAAACGCCTGTTACGATGGTGGATAGTAGTGGCATGCAGGTATATACGGAAACGGTAACGGGCTCTACAACCACTAAAAAGGTATCGACAACAGTGAACAATAAAGGTGTAACAACGGATGGCACTGTTAAAGTTACCAATGGAAAAAACGGCGATCAGGCAAAAGAGTTTGTAACCATTGATAAAGGTACAGATGGTTCTGGTACGGATAAGGAATATGGAAAAATCGGTTTAGATGGTAAGAAGGGCAGCAATGCGACGATTACAATCGACCGTGGTACGAAATCCTTAAACGACGACGTAAATATCGGCGTTGATCCTAGCCAACCAGTAAGCGAAACAAACAAATCGGCTACGATGGACCGTATCACTTACACTACAACGGGTTCTAACAAGACCGTTATCAACCACGAAGTGGCAACGATGGATGATGGCTTGTTCTTAACTACATCCAAGGATGTAACCGATAATAAAGCGGCTGCTAAGGTGAAACTTAATAACACGATTAAGTTCACAGACGGTGCGAATACGAAAGTATCTACTGTAGAATCCAAAGATGGCGTACATGAATTACATATTGATGTAACGGGCTTGCCTATGACGTACACTGTATCCCAAACGGGTGGTACTGATGCGCCAGTTAGCGTATCCAAAGTAGGCGACACCTACCAATTGGCAGATGGCACAAAACTCGTGAAAGTAGGTGACAAGTTCTACAAACCTAGCCAATTAGTGGATCCTAATGCGGATCAACCACAAGTAAAACCAGAAGAAGTAGCTAAGGACTGGACTGTTAACGACAGCATTTCCTTAGTGAATAAGGACGGCTCTAACAACGCTCCTACTACGTTGAAAAATGTAGGCTCTGGTTTGAAAGATGCTAATGGCAATTCTACAACTTTAGACCAAGCAGTAGGCTCTAATGCTGTTAACGTAGACGATTTACGTACATTAGGTAAAGCAGCCACTACAGAAGTAACAGGCACAGGGGCAGCAGAAGTTACGAAAGTAACCGGTGCAAACGGTCAGAATATCTATAATGTTCACGTTGAACGCTTTATGCAGGTGGCTGAAACCGATGTTGAGGGCAATAAAGTCGTAAAAGCTGCGGATAACCACTATTACAAAGAAGCAGACATCAAAGATAAAACCTATATTGATGGTCAGTGGTATAACAATACCGATATCGAAGATAAAACTAAAATAGGTGACAAGTGGTACAATGCAGACGACGTTGTGAACGGCGTACCTAAACCAAATGCAACAGAATTGACTGTACAAGCCACAACTGCACCAAATAAAGCGGTCGGCTTACAAAATAACCTCGTTAATCCGAATGACAATACACCGACTCGTTTAAGCAATCTTGCTTCTGCATTAAGCGGAGAGGTGGGCAACGGAGCAAATACGGAGGACAACAGTGCTATCAACGGCATTGATAAAAATGGTAAACCGACAAGTGAATCCGGTAACAACACCTTTGTGAAAAATGTATTAGACTTAGATGCAACCGAAAAAACAGTGGAACAGTTAAAAACTTCTCTAGGACACGAACCAAGCGAAGATGAAGTAAAAGCGGAAAAGGCACGTGCTGAAAAAGATAAAGCCTTACTCAATTCAGCCGTTACCGTTACTGATTTACAAAAAACGTTACAATCCCCACTGTTCTTTGAGGGCGACAGTGCTGATGGTGTAGCCAATGAAAATGATTCAGATAAAAATACATTTGCCCGTAAGTTAAGCCAAAAAACGAAAATCGTTGGTGGCGTTGATTTAGGCTTGAAGGAAAACGCTACAGCAGACGAGCGTAAGAAAGCGATTGCTGAGAAATTAACAGACCACAACATTGGCGTTATTTCTAACGGCACAGACACTTTAACCATTAAATTGGCGAAAGATTTAACTGATTTACACTCTGTTACAACAACAGACGATAAGGGAAATACTACGCAAATTAATGGAAAAGGCTTAGCCACTACGGCTGATGATGGTAAGGGAAATATTAAGATTACTACTGTCACCAGTGATGGCATTACCATTGTTACAACCGATAAAGATGGCAATAATAATGTATCTTTAACCAATAAGGGCTTAGATAATGGTCATCACCAAATTATCAATGTAAAAAGTGGATTGCTTGATCGACAAGGTAAGCCTGTTACTTTGAAAAATGCGTCAGGAGATATTCTTAATAACGCTGTGAATGTGAAAGATTTACGTGATGTCGTTCAAGGGCTAACCGATAGTGGTAAAGGCGGTGGCTTTGGGCTTACTGGTAATAACGGTGAAGTCCGTAAGAGCCTTGGCGAAACCATTACGCTTAAAGGCGGTATAGCCAATAAGATAGAAAATGGTATTGATATGAATAAGCCTGAAAAAGCTACAACGGATAAAAATACCTATATTGATGTGAAAACCAGTAAAAACGGTTCAGAAAAAATAATGGTAGTAGAAATAGCCAAAGATTTAACCGATTTAAATAGTGCTGAATTTACAGATCAAGAAGGTAATACCACGAAAATGAAAGGTGATGGTATTTATATTGATAAAAACGGTGATGGCAACGCTGATATATCATTAACCTCCGAAGGCTTGAACAACGGCGGTAATAAAATTACCAACGTTGCTGATGGAACAGAGGATACCGATGCAGTTAATGTGAGTCAGCTCAACAAGCTTAAACAGGAAATTAAGCAAAATATTGGTGATGAGATTAATGAACTCAATGCTTATGCACCAGTTGTCTATACAGATAAAAACGGTAACCGTGTTATCAGAAAAGGAAATAAATTCGTTAAGAAAAATGATGAAACGGTTGAAATTTTACCACAAGATATCCGCTTAAGTTTGGTAAATGCAGATGGTAAAACTACGAATCCAAGTACATTGCAAAATGTGGCTGAAGGGGTTCAAGACACAGACGCTGTTAATGTAAAACAGCTTACAGATGCAACAGGAAAACCATTAACATTTAATGGTGATGCCGGCTCATCTAGTGCCAAATTAGGTGAAACCGTTGCTATTAAAGGTGGCGCAAATAGTGCTGATTTAACTGATAATAATATCGGCGTGATCGCAGATAGCACCACTAAAACTTTAAATGTGAAATTGTCTAAGAAACTGAAAGGCTTAGAAAGTGCAGAGTTTGTAGACAATAATGGCAATACCACTAATATTACAGGCGATGGCGTGCATATTAGTGGCGGTAATGGAAGTAACGTGTCATTAACTTCTCAAGGATTGAATAATGGCGGTAACAGAATTACCAATATTGCGCCGGGTGTGGAAGCAACCGATGCTGTCAATGTTAGTCAGTTGAATCAGGTTGGTGCAGCTTTACATAACCGTATTAATAATGTGGCGAAAGGTGCATATGGTGGTGTTGCTTCTGCGGGTGCAATGGCAAGTTTACCGCAAGCCTATTTACCAGGTAAAAGTATGGTTGCTGCTGGCGCAAGCCATTACCGTGGAGAGTCTGCAGTAGCATTAGGTACATCTCGTATTTCAGATAATGGTAAGATTATTTTGAAATTAAATGCTAGCCATAATACTTCAGGAAATACAATGGTTGGAGCCGGTGTAGGCTATCAATTCTAGTTTTATTCTGTTATCTTGAGTCAAGAATAACCAACTAATCATTCGGTTAGTTGGTTATTTCATTATTGTAGTGAAGATAAAAACACCATTTTAATTAGATAAAATCAATAATAAGCAAAATAATATGGCTATATTGTTTGAGTGGAGAAACGGATGAAAAAAATTATTGTGGCAATATCTGGAGCATCGGGCGTTGTTTATGCCATAGATTTACTGCAATCTTTACGAAAAATAGAACAACCAATAGAGATTCACGGCGTGGTGAGCCATTGGGCAAAAGAAAATTTGCGTATAGAAAGCAAAATGCAATTATCGGAACTATATCAGCTTATGGATTATCACTATTCCAATCGAGATATGACATCAACTATTGCTTCTGGCTCTTATTTAATTGATGCTATGGTTATTGTGCCAGCAAGTATGAAAACCGTTGCAAGCATCGCTTGTGGTTTTCACGATAGTTTGATTGGTCGAGCCGCAGATGTGACTTTGAAAGAACAACGTAAATTAATTATTGTGCCACGTGAATCACCGTTAAGCGTTATTCATTTAGAAAATTTGACCAAATTAGCAAAATTGGGGGCACATATTATTCCGCCTATTCCGGCATTTTATCACCCACCACAATCAGTAGATGAACTCATTCGACAGCAGACAGGGAAAATTCTTGATTCATTAGGTTTAGAGCATCAATTAACACCGCGTTGGCAAAGCGGAAATTAAAAACGTAATGCAACAATCTGTCGATAATGGATAAATTGCGGAGCGAACAAGAAAATTTAGCGGAAAAGCGTTATTGCTCGTTCAACAAGCGATAAAAATGTGCAAAAATAAGCAGGTTTATTTATCCGTCTTTTTCCAATAAAAATAACACCGTTGCGGTGATATTTTTTGGCGAGGAAGACAATTTTTCCGGAACTCATTTCGCGCTATTTATCTCAGCGGAGTACGGAATAATAATGAAAATAGAAGAATAAGACTTCTGAAAAAAAGAATAGGATTTTTATGAAAACAACGGCAGAAATTAGACAATCTTATTTAGATTTCTTTCACAGTAAAGGGCATCAAATTGTTGCCAGCAGTTCATTAGTGCCAGAAAACGATCCTACCTTGCTTTTCACAAATGCAGGGATGAATCAATTCAAAGATGTTTTCTTGGGCATTGATAAACGATCTTATCATCGTGCCACTACCGCACAACGTTGCGTGCGTGCCGGCGGAAAACATAACGACTTGGAAAATGTCGGTTATACCGCTCGCCACCACACTTTCTTTGAAATGTTGGGGAACTTCAGCTTCGGCGATTACTTCAAAAATGACGCCATTCATTTTGCGTGGGAATTTTTAACTTCACCGCAATGGTTGGGCTTACCGAAAGAAAAATTATGGGTCACCGTGTATGAAACCGATGAAGAGGCGTATAACATTTGGCACCAACAAATCGGCGTGCCGGCGGATCGTATTGTCAGAATCGGCGATAACAAAGGCGCACCTTACGCTTCCGATAACTTCTGGCAGATGGGCGACACCGGTCCTTGCGGTCCTTGTACCGAAATTTTCTACGATCACGGTGATCACATTTGGGGTGGCCCTCCGGGTTCTGCTGAAGAAGATGGCGACCGCTATATCGAAATCTGGAATATCGTCTTTATGCAGTACAACCGTTTAGCGGACGGCACAATGGAAAAATTGCCGAAACCGTCTGTTGATACCGGAATGGGCTTGGAACGTATCAGTGC
Organism: Gallibacterium anatis DSM 16844 = F 149; assembly: GCF_000379785.1. GTDB lineage: Bacteria > Pseudomonadota > Gammaproteobacteria > Enterobacterales > Pasteurellaceae > Gallibacterium > Gallibacterium anatis. Next base: position 8,119 of record NZ_KB903698.1, read on the forward strand.
CGTATTGCAACACGTTAACTCCAACTATGATATTGATATTTTCAAAACCTTAATCGCTAAGGTGGCAGAAATTACCGGCGAAAAAGATCTTGCCAATAAATCATTGCGCGTGATTGCCGACCATATTCGTTCTTGCGCTTATTTGATCGCTGACGGCGTTTACCCTTCCAATGAAGGACGCGGTTATGTGTTGCGCCGTATTATTCGCCGCGCAGTGCGTCACGGTCATTTATTGGGAGCGAAGGAAACTTTCTTCTATAAATTAGTGCCGACATTGATCGAAGTTATGGCGCAAGCCGGTGAAATTATCAAAGAAAAACAAGCGCATATTGAAAAATTATTACGTTTGGAAGAAGAACAGTTTGCAAGAACATTGGAACGTGGTTTGGCACTATTAGATTCGGAATTGGCAGCGTTGAAAGGCGATGTGCTTTCCGGTGAAGTGGCGTTCAAACTTTATGATACTTACGGTTTCCCATTGGATTTAACCGCCGATGTTTGTCGTGAACGCGATATTGCGATAGATGAAGATGGTTTCAATCGTGAAATGGAAGCGCAACGTGAACGGGCACAAGCAGCAAGCCAATTCGGTATCGATTACAACAACTTAATCCGTGTTGACGGTACTACTGCATTTGAAGGCTATCACGCTGTTGAAAGTTTAGCGAAAGTGAATGCGATCTTTATTGACGGCAAAGAAGTTGATCAGGTTAAAGCCGGTCAAAGTGCTGTCATTATTCTTGAAAATACGCCGTTCTATGCGGAATCAGGCGGTCAAGTCGGCGATAGCGGTATTTTAGAAAGTGCCGATGCGCTCTTCACGGTCAATGATACGCAAAAATATGGTCAAGTATTCGGCCATATCGGTGAATTGAAAAAAGGCGAAATTAAAGTAGGACAAACGCTACACGCCGTTGTTGACGCAGAACGCCGTCAGGCAACTTCATTAAACCACTCCGCAACTCACTTATTACACGCCGCATTGCGCCAAGTGTTGGGAACGCACGTAGCACAAAAAGGTTCATTGGTTTCCGATAAACTGTTGCGTTTTGACTTCTCACAACCGGAAGCGATCAGCAAAGCACAAATTGCTGAAATTGAGCGTATTGTTAATGCACAAATCCGTGCCAATCACGTTGCCAGCGTGGAAGAGATGGATATTGAAGCGGCAAAAGCCAAAGGCGCAATGGCGTTGTTCGGTGAAAAATATGGTGAGCGCGTCCGTGTGATTACAATGGGCGATTTCTCGATCGAACTTTGCGGTGGTATCCACGTTAAACGTACCGGCGACATCGGTTTATTCAAAATTGTTTCCGAAAGTGCCATTTCTGCCGGTACACGCCGTATTGAAGCGGTAACCGGTGAAGAAGCATTTAATGTGGTGTTGGCGCAACAATCGTTGTTGACACAAAGTGCAGAGTTGTTGAAATCCGATCTGCCGTCTATTGTTGAAAAAATTCAACAATTACAAGACAGAGCGAAAAAACTGGAAAAAGAGTTGCAACAATTAAAAGAAAAATCAGCTGTTCAAGCAGTTTCTGATCTAGCACAAAAAGCACAAACTATAAATGGTGTTAAAGTAGTAATAGAATCAGTGACCGGTGTCGAACCTAAATCATTGAGAATAATGGTCGATGATTTGAAAAACCAACTTGGTTCAGCAGTGATTGTTTTTGGTGCAACACAAGATGAAAAAGTCAATCTTATTGTTGGCGTGACCCAAGACTTAACCGGTAAAGTAAAAGCAGGCGAATTAGTAAATCAACTTGCCCAACTTGTCGGAGGTAAGGGTGGTGGCAGACCAGATATGGCGATGGCCGGTGGTAATGAGCCAGCAAAATTGAACGAAGCATTAGCTTTAGCTCAACAATTGTTAGCGGATAAGCTATAAAAATCACCTCCGTAAGGAGGTGATGTCCTCGCGAAATGAACCTATCTGAAGTAACAAGATTGATAACTTTCTAATAGGAAAATACAGGAAAAGGAGTGAATTATGTTAATTCTAACCCGGAAGGTGGATGAGAAATTATTAATCGGTGATGATATTACTATCAGTGTTCTTGAGATACGAGGAAACCAAGTCAAAATTGGCGTAGATGCACCGAAGGATGTCGCGATTTATCGTGAAGAAATTTACCACAAGGTAAAAGAAGCTCGGGATAAAGCGCAACAAGAAGAGTAATTTTGGCAACTGAAAAATGAGGTAAAAAATGGATAAAATAACCTGTTTTAAAGCTTATGATATTCGTGGGCGCTTAGGAGATGAGCTTAATGCGGATATAGCTTATCGAATTGGTCGTGCTTTTGGGCAATTTTTAAAGCCGAAAAGTATCGTTGTTGGTGGCGATGTACGTTTAACCAGTAAAGAACTGAAAAGTGCAGTAACAAACGGGTTACTGGATTCCGGTGTTGATGTGATCGATCTTGGTCAAACCGGAACTGAAGAGATCTATTTTGCTACTTCATTTTTAAAAACAGATGGTGGAATTGAGGTTACCGCAAGTCATAACCCAATGGATTACAACGGCTTAAAATTGGTGCGTGAAGGTTCACGTCCAATCAGCGGTGACACCGGCTTAAAAGATATTCAACGTCTTGCTGAAGAAAACAATTTTCCTGAAGTCACCACTCGAGGTCAATATAAACAAATTTCCGTTGTGGATGATTATGTTGCCCATTTACTTTCTTACATTGATTTAAGCAAATTAAAACCACTTAAATTGGTGATTAATTCCGGTAATGGTGCTGCTGGCCCTATTGTGGATAAAATCGAAGCCGTATTTAAACAAAAAAATGTGCCGGTTGAGTTTGTGAAAGTTCACAATAACCCAGATGGAACTTTCCCTAATGGCATTCCTAATCCTTTACTTCACGAAAACCGCCAAGATACCATTGATGCCGTGTTAAAAAATAAAGCGGATATGGGCATTGCATTTGACGGCGACTTCGACCGCTGCTTCTTATTTGATGAACACGGTCATTTTATTGAAGGTTATTACATTGTCGGTCTATTGGCTCAAGCGTTCCTACAAAAAACACCGGGTGCGAAAATCATCTATGATCCGCGCTTGATCTGGAACACTGAAAAGATCGTGAAAGAACACGGCGGTGAAGCGATTATGTCTAAATCCGGACACTCTTTCATCAAAGAGAAAATGCGTAGCGTTGATGCCGTTTATGGCGGTGAAATGAGTGCGCACCACTATTTCCGTGATTTCTTCTATTGCGACAGCGGTATGATTCCGTGGTTGTTGGTGACCGAATTGCTCTGCACCACCGGCAAAACCTTAGGTGAATTGGTCGGACAAAGCGTAGAAACGTTCCCATCTCCGGGTGAAATCAACAGCAAATTGGCAGATGCGAAAGCCGCAATCGCACGTGTCAAAGAGGCCTATGCACCGAATGCGGTTGATGTCAGTGAATTGGACGGTATCAGTATCGAATACCCTAACTGGCGTTTTAACTTACGTTCTTCCAATACCGAACCGGTTGTGCGTTTGAATTTGGAAACACGTGGTGACAAAGCCTTAATGGAAGAAAAAACTGCTGAAGTGTTGGCATTATTACGCCAATAATCATTTAAAGATAACATTGAATAGCCGCACGATTGTGCGGTTATTTTGTATATAAAACAACAGTATATATCAAACAACAAAAGGAAATTTTAATGAAAGCAATAATTCCTGTTGCAGGTTTAGGAACAAGAATGTTACCGGCGACAAAAGCGATTCCAAAAGAGATGTTGACGATTGCGGATAAACCGTTAATTCAATATATCGTCAGCGAATGCGTTGCTGCCGGAATTAAAGAAATTATTTTAGTTACACATTCCTCAAAAAATGCAATAGAAAACCACTTTGATACCTCATTTGAGCTGGAAACAATGTTGGAAAAACGAGTAAAACGCCAATTATTGGAAGAGGTGCGTTCAATTTGCCCGAAAGATGTCACCATTATGCACGTGCGCCAAGGTTATGCTAAAGGCTTAGGACACGCAGTACTTTGCGGTAAAGCATTAGTAGGAAACGAAGCTTTTGCCGTTGTATTGCCAGATGTGATTTTGGCTGAATTCACCGCCGATCAAAAAACAGAAAACTTAGCGGCAATGATTAAACGTTTTGAACAAACTCACGCTAGCCAAATTATGGTGGCTCCGGTAGCAAAAGAAGATGTTTCCAGCTATGGTATTGTTGACTGTGGCAATGAAGATCTTAGCCTACAGGAAAGTGCAGTAATTAAGAATATTGTGGAAAAACCGAGCGTGGATAAAGCCCCTTCCAATTATGCAGTAGTCGGACGTTATGTTTTCTCCGCAGCAATTTGGGATCTACTTGCCAGAACGCCAATTGGTGTCGGTGATGAAATCCAATTAACTGATGCAATTGATATGTTGATTAAACAGGAAACCGTAGAAGCCTTTACAATGAAAGGCAGAACATTCGATTGCGGTGATAAACTCGGCTATATGCAAGCGTTTGTCGAATATAGTTTGCATCATCCTAAATTAGGTGCGGAATTCAAAACTTATTTGAAACAGCTGGCAACTAAGATTTAATTAAAGCATTCACATTAAAAAGTTTTTAATCTCCTTTCAATTAAACAAACCGCCTAAAAATGGCGGTTTACCTCACTGTATCGTCAATTTCTGTCCTTTTGGTGGAGTCTGTCAATTTTCAGATTATCGCAAAAATATCACTTTTTCATTTCAATAGCTGTTTAAAATTCTTTTTTGCTCATTTATTTGGCTTTTTTAAGCCAAAAAATCATAAAGGAAAGAAAAAATATCAAATAATTTGTGATAACGCTCACAAATAATGAATTTGACCGATAACATCACTTTCGTTTGGTGGTATCCTTACGAACCTTAAAGTTGTTTGCATTACTTAAATTTAATAATAAAAGTAGGAGGACGTATGCTTGGGTTTTTAAAACCTTTACCAGAAAAACCTCTGTTACCAGAGGATAAAATCGATCCAACGTACAGACGTTTACGTTGGCAAGTCTTTATGGGAATTTTCTTCGGTTATGCCGCTTATTATTTTGTGCGTAGTAATTTCGACTTAGCACAAAAAGGGTTAATCGAAGCCGGTATGTACACCAAAACGGAATTGGGTGTGATCGGGATTGCGCCGGGCTTAGCTTACGGTTTATCAAAATTCTTTATGGCGACTGTTTCCGACCGTGCCAATCCGAAAGCATTCTTGCCGTTCGGTTTGATGTTGTCCGGTTTGTGTATGACATTAATGGGGTTAGTGCCTTGGGCAACTTCAGGTATCCTCATTATGTTTATTCTTTTGTTCCTCAATGGTTGGTTCCAAGGAATGGGTTGGCCGCCTTGCGGTAAGTCAATGGTGCACTGGTGGTCACAAAAAGAACGTGGAACTATCGTATCTATTTGGAACACCGCACATAACCTTGGTGGTATGATGCCGGCTGTATTAGTCGGTTTGGCAAGTATGATTTATGCATCAAACCACCCTGAAGTAGCGAAGGTAACTTTCGGCCACGTTTGGCAACAAGCGCTTTACTATCCTGGTATTGCCGCAATGGTAGCAGCTGTTATCATCTATTTTGTAATGAAAGATACTCCGCAATCTTGTGGTTTACCGCCAATCGAAGTGTATAAAAATGATTATCCTGAAAACTACGATGCGAAAAAATCAGAACAAACCTTAAGCACAAAAGAGATTCTTTTAAACTATGTGTTGAAAAATCGTTTGTTATGGTACATCGCGATTGCTAACGTATTCGTTTACTTAATTCGTTATGGTGTTTTGAAATGGTCACCAGTTTATTTGGGAGAAGTAAAACACTTTGATATTAAAGCAACCGCATCTGCTTATGCTATTTATGAATTTGCGGCAATTCCTGGCACATTAATTTGTGGATGGGTATCCGATAAAGTGTTTAAAGGTAAACGTGGTTTAACTGGTTTCGTATTTATGGTGATGGTAACTATTGCAGTTATTGTCTTCTGGTTAAATCCGGCAACACCGGCAGACCAAATAGCGCATTACTCAACATTACCTTGGTATAAAAACCCATATCAATTAACTGACTTCATTATGATGACTATTATCGGTTTCTTGATTTACGGCCCAGTAATGCTAATCGGTTTACACGCACTTGAATTGGCACCGAAAAAAGCTGCCGGTACATCTGCAGGTTTCACTGGTCTATTCGGTTACCTAGGTGGTACAGTTGCTGCAAGTGCTGTTATCGGTTGGGCAGCTGATAAATACGGCTGGGACGGCGGCTTCTATATTATGGTCGGCGGTTCAGTTATAGCCTGTTTATTAATGCTTGTTACTATGATGGAAGAAGGCAAACATAAAGCCAAAATTGCCAAAGAAGACCGTTACGGTAACTAATTCTTGATTTGAAAGGCGATAACAAGTTTATCGCCTTTTTGGTACCCAATATTCAGCGTTTCATCGTTTAGTGCGGATAGATTGTCTATCAAATCATCATATTTATCCGCTACGCTATGTTGAACGCTAAAAAAGAGTTTGCAAATTTCTGTTTTACACCACAATTTTTCACTATATTAAAGGAGCAAATAATGAAACTAAAACATATTATGGTGGCGTTAATGGGCGTTGGGTTATTAGCCGGTTGTGCAGCGCAATCCGGCACACAAAGCGTATCCTGTGATAAAAAACTGGTGATTGCTCACCGCGGAGCAAGCGGTTATTTACCGGAACACACTTTGGAATCTAAGGCGTTGGCATTCGGTCAGAATGTTGATTATTTGGAACAAGACTTAGTGATGACAAAAGATAACCATCTGGTGGTGATTCACGATCACTTCTTGGACGGTTTGACCGATGTGGCGAAGAAATTCCCGAATCGTCATCGTAAGGACGGCAAATATTATGTGATGGATTTCACTTTGGCTGAAATTAAAACGCTTAATATGACCGAAAATTTCAAAACTGAAAACGGTAAACAGGTTCAAGTTTATCCTGATCGCTTCCCGATGTGGAAATCCAATTTCAAAATCCACACCTTTGAAGAAGAGCTTGAATTTATTCAAGGTTTAGAAAAATCAACCGGTAAGAAAGTCGGTATTTATCCTGAAATTAAAGCGCCTTGGTTGCATCACCAAGAAGGTAAAGATATTGCTTTGGCTACCTTAAAAGTGTTGAAAAAATATGGCTATACCGACAAAAACGATCACGTTTACTTGCAAACCTTCGATTTCAATGAGCTAAAACGCATTAAAACTGAATTGGAACCGAAGTTAGGAATGGATTTAAAACTAGTACAATTAATTGCTTATAGCGATTGGCACGAAACCGAAGAGAAAAATGCGCAAGGCAAATGGGTAAACTACAGCTATGACTGGATGTTCAAACCGGGCGCAATGGCAGAAATCGCGAAATATGCCGATGGTGTCGGTCCGGGTTGGTATATGTTGGTTGATGATGAAAAATCAACATTAGGCAACATTAAATATACGCCAATGGTTAAAGAGGTGGCTGCCCAAAAATTGGAATTACACCCTTATACCGTGCGTAAAGACGCGTTGCCGAAATATATGACTGATGTGAACCAAATGTATGACGCGCTGTACAATAAAGCCGGTGCGACCGGATTATTCACCGATTTCCCTGATTTAGCGGTTAAATTCTTAGCAAATCAGTGCAAGAAATAGCCGACAATAAGTTGCGATAAAAATTTAAATCCGTTCAATAAGGTTAAATATTGAGCGGATTTTTATTACTCAATTTCTTTTTTGCGATCAGCTTCCCACTTTTTTAACAACAACATCGCTGAATAGATTTGCCTTATAGAAAATAGCATTGCCAGATCTAATGGCACCTATAGTTGAAAATTTATGAGGTAACTTATGAAATTAAAACATTTATTTGCGTTAACTTTCGGTTCACTAGCACTGTTGTCCGGTTCGGTTGCGGTAGCGGAAAGCGCCAATCCGCCGCCGGCAACTGAAACGGCACAACTCCAACAGGCGGCACAGAGCGATAAAGTGAATTTAAATACTGCCACTGCTGAACAGTTACAGAAAGGATTGGTCGGTATTGGTGCGAAAAAGGCACAGGCGATTGTCGAGTATCGTGAGCAGCACGGGCCGTTTGTTTCTGTGGAACAGATTACCGAAGTAAAAGGAATCGGTTCAGCTATTTTTGAAAAAAATAAAGATCGTCTAGCGATTGAATGATTGCATCATTAAACAAAAGAAAATTGCTCCTAACTTTACAGCTAGGAGCAATTTTTTCATCATCTGAAATTCAGTTCAGGATCAACCCATACCGTATTTTTTTAATTTTTTACGTAATGTACCGCGGTTAATGCCTAACATTGTTGCTGCACGAGTTTGGTTACCACGCGTATATTGCATAACCATATCCAACATTGGATGCTCAACTTCCGCTAATACGAGTTCATAAAGATCATTAACGTCTTGACCATTTAATTGCGCCAAATAATTTTTTAATGCTTGTTTTACAGAGTCACGTAATGGTTTATTTGTTACTTGTGCCTGTGCATTTAACGTTGAAACGGTTAATGCATCAGCATTGCTACGTTGTTCTAACATTTTTTCCCTTTTTATTACTTTATTATGATCACGACATAGGTCGGATTGAACACAAAAATTCTTCCAACGCCGTTAATTGATCGCTCGGATTGGTTAAGGCGTTAAAAGATCGCTTAAAATCAGAAACAGGAGAAAGTCGATCCAAATACCAGGCTACGTGTTTACGTGCGATACGGTAACCTTTTTCCGCACCATAAAATTGATGCAAAGCGGCAATATGTTGCAAAATAACAGTTTTCTTTTCAGAAAACGGCACTTGTTGCACAACTTTACTCGTTTCTAATAATTCGGTAATTTCTCGAAAAATCCACGGATTGCCCAGTGCACCACGTCCAAGCATAATCGCATCGGCTTCGGTGTAATCCAAGACATATTTCGCTTTTTCCGCAGAATCAATATCGCCATTGGCAATGACCGGAATTGACACCGCTTTTTTCACCGCTTTGATGCTGTCGTATTCCGCCTCGCCATTGAACAGGCAAGCTCTTGTCCTTCCGTGAATCGAAAGGGCTTGAATACCGGCATCTTGTGCGATTTTAGCGATTAAAACACAGTTTTTATGTTGTTGATCCCAACCTGTTCTTATTTTTAACGTGACCGGAACATCAACCGCACTCACCACAGCATTTAAAATCTTGGCAACCAGATCAGGATATTGCAACAGCGCTGAACCGGCTAATTTTCGATTTACTTTTTTAGCAGGGCAACCCATATTAATATCAATAATCTCGGCACCATAACCAACGTTTACTTGCGCTGCCTGAGCCATCTCATCCGGATCACTGCCGGCAATCTGCACGGCGTTAATTCCGATTTGCGGATGATGCGCTAAACGTAATTTGGATTTTTCGGTATGCCACACATCCGGATTGGTCGACATCATTTCCGAGAATGTCAATGCCGCCCCATATTGAGAACAAATCCGCCGAAACGGGAGATCAGTAATCCCAGCCATAGGTGCTAAGATAACCGGATTTTTCAAACTGAATTGACCAATCTGCACGCTTAATTACCTATTGCTGTACTACTTCTACTTTCTCATTATGCTGAATCTGAATGATGACAAAATCGCCAGCCTTGAAGACTGAAACGGTCGCTTATCATACGCACTTTTGTTCAATTAGTGAAGAGTTAAATCGTATTTATCGCAGAAAAAGTGTCTTTTTTTTCATCTTAAATTGCTGAAACTTTAAACAGAACGATTTTTTTGCAAATTCGTTACCAAATTTGATCAAACTTGATTGCGAAAAGCAACGGAAAAAAGGAAGATGGGCATTTTTCAACACCATTTTTGTCGTTCCACCTTTAAAGGATTAAAAAGGAGAAAATATGTCGTTGCAACCGAGTTTAGATTGGTTATCCGATCCGTCCGTTTTTGCGGTTAATCGTTTAACTGCACATTCCGATCACAGCTATTATACCAGCTTGGCACAGGCACAACGCAATGCCGCAATGTCGATGCGTCATTCGCTAAACGGTGAGTGGTATTTTCATTACACGAAAAATCCACAGTTACAACCACAAGATTTTTATCAATCGGACGTGGATAATCGCAGTTGGTCGACAATTCGTGTGCCGGGGCATATTCAGTTGCAAGGATTTGCGCAACCGCATTATGTCAATACGATGTACCCTTGGGACGGCAAGGCGGATATTCGCTCACCGGCAATTCCGCAAGATGAAAACGGTGTCGGCAGTTATGTTACCTATTTTTCCGTACCGACCGCGTGGCGATCACAACCGGTTTTTATCTCTTTTCAAGGGGTGGAAACCGCCTTTTATCTTTGGCTCAACGGGTATTTTGTCGGTTATAGCGAAGATTCCTTTACACCGGCGGAATTTGAATTAACCCCTTATTTAAAAACCGGCGAAAATAAATTGGCAGTGGCGGTATACCAACGAAGCACCGGCAGTTGGTTGGAAGATCAAGACTTTTGGCGTTTTTCCGGTATTTTTCGTGATGTCTATCTTTACACCATTCCAAAAATCCACCTCTATGATTTGGAGATCAAACAACAGATTTCTGAAAACCTGCAAACAGCGGAAATTCTGATCAAAGGACAATTTTCAACGCACAGTGAAAACGCAAAAACAGTACAAATAATGTTGTGCAATCAAGAGGGCACCACGCTTACCACCACCGAACAACAGCTGACAACAACAACCTTCAGCGTATCCTTGCCGGTTGCCAACCCACATTTATGGAGTGCCGAATCGCCCTATCTTTATCAGCTTTATATCCAAATTTTCGACCGACATCATAAATTGATTGAAGTGATCCCGCAGCCGGTCGGTTTACGCCATTTTGAAATGAAAAACGGCGTGATGTGCTTGAATGGAAAACGCATTATGTTCAAAGGCGTCAATCGCCACGAATTTCACCACCAACGTGGACGTGCCATCAACGAACAGGATATGTTGGCGGATATCCAAATTTTGAAACAACATAATATCAATGCGGTCAGAACCTCACATTATCCGAATCAAAGCCGTTGGTATCAGTTGTGCGATCAATACGGTATTTATCTGATCGATGAAACTAATCTTGAAACGCACGGATCGTGGCAAAAAATGGGTAACGTTGAACCATCGTGGAATATTCCTGGTAATGATTTACGTTGGAATGCGTGCGTGTTGGATCGAGCAAAATCAATGTATGAACGCGATAAAAATCATCCATCGATTTTAATTTGGTCGTGCGGTAATGAGTCCTATGCTGGCGAAGTTTTACGCAATGTTGCCAACTATTTTCATGAAAAAGATCCGCAACGTTTAGTGCATTACGAAGGCGTTTTCCATTGTCGTCAATTCGATCAAATCAGCGATATGGAGAGCCGAATGTATGCCAAACCGCACGAAATTGAGCAATATTTACAACAAAATCCGCAAAAGCCCTATATCAGCTGCGAATTCAGCCACGCAATGGGCAACTCAAACGGCAATTTACACAAATATATTGAGCTGGAAAAATATGAACAATATCAAGGCGGTTTTATTTGGGATTTTATCGATCAAGCCCTATTACACAAAGATCGCTACGGCAACGATTATTTGGCTTATGGCGGTGATTTTGACGATCGCCCGACCGATCGTAATTTCTGCTGTAACGGTTTGATCTTCGCCGATCGCCGCTTATCGCCGAAAATGCAGGAGGTGAAATTCCTCTACCAAAATATCAAACTCTATCCACAAAAAGATAAGGTATTGATTAAAAACGAAAATCTTTTTATCGATACGCAAGATTACTACTTTGTGGCAACGTTGCGCCTTGAAGGCGAAATTAAACAAAGTTACCGCTTTGATGCGCTTATTCCGGCACAAACGGAACGGCTAATGCCACTGCATTGGGATGAAGACAATTGGCTTGAGAATGGCGAATATTGCGTAACAGTCAGCGTGCATTTAAAACAGAAAACCTTGTGGGCAGCGGCAGACAGCGAACTGGGCTTCGGGCAATTTATTGTTGCGCAAACCGCTGATAAAACCCAAGAACCGCAAATAACGGCATTACCACCGCTAAAAATGGTCGTGGGCGATATTAATGTCGGCGTATTTGGCGATCACTTCTCTGCACTGTTCTCACGACAGGAAGGCAGCTTAATTTCATTAAAATTTGGCGATAACGAACTAATCAAAACGGCACCAATGCCATTATTCTGGCGCGCAACCACCGACAATGACCGTGGCACAAACAGACGTTTTAAAGCCGGTTACTGGTTAATGGCAAGCCAATGCGGGCGCTGCCAGAAAATGGATTGGCAACGTTACCAAGACGGCAGCGTTAGTGTCAGCTTTGACTATATTTATCCGATTTATCAACAACTTAGAGTCAAAGTAAGCTATCACATTCACTGTAACGGCGAGATCAAAGTGCATTGCCATTATAAAGGGGAAGCCGGTTTACCTGATTTACCGACTTTCGCTTTGAGCTTCCGCGTTGCTGCCGACTATCAACATTTACGTTGGTATGCGCTCGGCGAAGCGGAAAATTATCAAGATCGTTCTAGCGGCGCAAAATTGAAAATTTTTGAAAACCGTGTCCAAGATAACGACACACCTTACACGATTCCGCAAGAGTGCGGCAACCGCACCGGTGTACGTTGGGTGGAGTGTCGCCAAACCAATAGCGGCTTCAAAATTGAAGCCACAGATCAACCGTTATCCTGCAATTTCTTGCCTTACACCGCTTTTGAGTTGGAACAGGCACAACACCATTATGAATTACCGCCGATACATTATACGGTGGTCACCATCGCCGCTAAACAGATGGGCGTTGGCGGCGATGACAGCTGGGGTGCGGAAGTGCATCCGGAATATTGCCTACCGGCGGAGGGTGAGATTAAGTTTGGTTTTGTGATTAGGGGGATTTAAGGTTAGGTTAGGGTAGGTTGGATGTTGGGTTGATTCAACATTGTGCCACTTATCTAGTTAATTTCTTTGGGTAAGTTTAGGTTTCGCCTAAAGGGCGACCTACTTTCTTACTTGTGTAAGAAAGTAGGCAAAGAACACACCCCCTGAAACCAAATAACAATAAATTAATTGAAAAGAGAAAGAGAGCAAATTTTTATCTAAATCGAACCTAAGCACAGATCTAAATAAAATCCCCATTCTCCCCTTTACAACTTGCCTGAATGAGCGGTTAAGTGGCTAGGAGAATTTTTTCTGTTTGAGTCCCCATTTTGCCACGCAGTGGCAGTTAAAATGGGGCGAGTTTAAAAATTCTCCGTCTGCCACTCCGCGAAATGAAGAACAGCAAGTTGTCAGGGGCGTGCTTTTTTTGCTTCGTTTTTTTGCACGAGCAAAAAAATGAAGTCGACCGTTAGGTCGAAACCCAAACTTACCAAAAACAACAAAGGCAGGAAAACCCTGCCTTTGACCAACTTAACTAATCATCACCACTGGAAGCCGACACCGGCACCGACTGTTGCGTTGCCGTTGGTGTTTTGGGTGGCGCTGGCTTTAATCACAATCTTGCCATTGTCGGAAATACGGGAAACCCCAATCGCAATCGCCTGTTGTGAACGGTGAGAACCTACCCCGAGCGACACCATACTTTTACCCGGTGCGGTCGGTTGCGGTAAATTCGCCATTGCGGCTGCACTTGCCGCTACGCCGTCAATACGTTTATCCAACTTATCAATATCTCTCGCTAAACGATTGATTTTCTTGTTGGTTTCGTATTTTGAAGCCTCCAACTGGCTTACATTCACCGCATCGGTCGGTGCAGAGCCTGCAGCGACATTGGTGATACGGCGCACTTCTTGTTCGCCTGCTTCGTTTACACCACCCACAGATACTTCACCGATGACTTGTTTACCGTAACCTCTGACACGCTCTGGATCACCTACGGGTACAGCACTTTGCAACTCTTCGATGGTTTGAGTGGCTTGAGCATTTGCACCTAAAGCGACACTGTTTTTAGTTGTAACCTTGGTTTTATGCCCTACGGCTACGGCATTATCGGCAGTAACTTTGGTTTCATTGCCCACAGCAAAAGCGTTATTGGCTTCGATGGTGTTGTTGTTACCTAAAGCATAACTACCATTACCGGTCACGCTACTTGGGTCACCAAAGGCACCTGAACCATCACCTTTGACGGTATTGCCACTACCAATACTGATGCTGTTTTTACCACTTACTTTGCCACCGGAACCAATCGCAATCGAACCTACAGAATCTTTGGTGACGGTTGCCCCTTTACCGATAGCAAGACCACCTTCAGCACCACTTTCTACATTGGCTTGATAACCGATAGCGGCAGCATATTTAGCCGAAGCATTGGAATCTTCGCTATTGCTGGCTTGTTTTTCAGGTATGTCTTGGCCGGCATTCACGTGGAAATATTTAATCCCTTGTTCGTTCATATTGCGAATTGCAGTGTAAACATTATTCGTAATATGTTCGCCTTGCTCTTTAACATTATATGTCGTTAAGTAAGGCTTACCGGCTTTATCGGTCGGTACATTAATCACAGTAGTCGTGCCGTCCGGTTTATTCACAGTGACTTGCGTGATTTGAATATCATCACCCTCTTTAATGCCTAAATATTCATAAAGCTGACCACCATTGATTGCATCCTTAGAACCTTTGGCAACAGCACCATCCGCCACATTGGTCAATTTAGATGGATTAGTGACCGAACCATCTGCATTTTGTACCGATGTGATGATGTCACCTGTTAGGACAACTTTATCTTTTGCACTGGTAACACTGCCATCTTTACCTACAATATTGCCGTCTTTATTCACACCGGCAACCGTATAGAATTGACCATCTTCGCCTTTATAGACTTTTTGTTGCTTACCGTCTTTATCGGTGGTATAAGCCACCGGTAATTGGGCATTATTGACAATGCCTTGATTATTGGTGGCAATCGTTAACTTGCCTTGTGCTTGGGTGAGCGTGATATTGTCGCCGGCTTCAAAGGTAAAGGTATCGCCCGGTTTGATATTTTGACCATTTTCTTTCAAGTCATCTGTGGCAGAGGCAACGCCTGTACCACTAGCGCTCACTTTCACATTAAAGCCTTTATCAGCAGTCGCTTGTGCATCTTTTGCGGCTTTTGCCACTTCATTTAAATCAGACACATTAACCGCATTGTCTTTACGCTTAGCATCTGTTGCCGGTTGTGCGAGTTTATCGGTAAAGCTGGCGTTTTGATTAACTTGACCATCTGTACCTTTAATCTCAACATCCGCCACAGAGGATTGAATTCCACTTAACTGTTGCGAAGTCGATTTACCCTCTTTATCGACAAGCGAAACGCCGGCTGGTGTGCTTGCGGTAATTTCAGTCGCGCCTGATTTTGGTTGACCTTGATTATCCAAATCACTGGCTTTATAAAGTTTATCACCCACTTTAACCAAGGTATCGCCGGCACCAATATCGCTCGCTTTGTAGAAATTGTCGCCCACTTTGACTAAGGCATTGCCTTGATCATCAGTAAACGACATTGGTAAACCCTCGACATTAATCGCATAGCTGTGAACGCCGTTATTGCTGGTAATAGTGGAAACTCGGGTGTTTTTACCATCCAACACTTGTACAGTATCGCCTAGTTTAACGGTTTGCGCGGTACCGCTATTGGTTTGAAGTTTAAAACCAGTGTCAGCAAGATTGCGTAAATCTTGGGTAGTGACGGCTGCATTTGGCGTAATACCGTTTGGTTCGCCCACTGTGCGAAGATTATTGATAAAGCTGTTGTTGCCGTTCATAGCTTCATCAACCACTTTACCGCCAATCGCACTGGCAAGGTTTTCCAATTTGATAGTGTTGTTTGTGCCACCATCCGCATCCACTAAGCGTAAAGAAGGCGAAGTAGCCGTTGGCGGTGTGACTTCTTGCATAGAGCCGTCTTCACCGACTTTCTTCCAAGCGCCGTCATTGTAAACCAAGCCTTTAATATCGTCCGGTTTATACCATTTACCGTCTGCACCTTTGATCATTTCTGCTGGCGGTTGTTGCGCTAAATTTTGCAAACTACCGTCATCACCGACTTGCTTCCACGTTTTGCTAGTCGCATCGTAGACTTTACCGGCAATATCCGTAGGTTTATACCATTTACCATCCGCACCTTTAATCAATTTATCGCCGTCTGCATTAGTAAATGCCATCGTTTCTTCCACGTGGACATTGTAGCTGTCACGACCATCTGTAGTGGTTTTGGTCACGATTGCCGCACCGGTTCCTGTCACTTGTGTACGTGCTTGAGCAACGGCGGTATTGGTAGCTTGTTGATATTGATACAACTGACCACCGTTGATGGCATCGGTTGAGTTTTCAGAAATATCTCCTGCACCAACATTTGTGATTTTATTACCACCGTTGTTTAAACCTTTGTCTGTGAGGCTAACGGTTTTATTAGCATCAGCAGAACTTGGCTTAATTGTTATACCACCTCCATTAACCGTTGTTGTGGTGCCATCTGTATTTTTAAACTCAGCACTGGTTAAATCACGAAGTTCTTTGGCAAGACGAACCACCAGACTTTTCTTACTTGCATCATCTGTTTCTAGTGCTACATAAGTATTTTGATCGGTGGTTTTATCGGTATAGGTTTCACCATTTTGAGGTTCAAACCCACCTTTAATCGTAACGGTATCGCCTAGATTTCGTTTCCAAGTTTCACCTGTATTCCCCTCAAAGGTCAAACCGCCACCCATTGTTGTGGTTAAACTCGTTTCAAGATCTTTGTAGTGGTACACTAATTTTGCAGTCCTCAATAGGTGGTAAACTATCACAAAAAGAGGATATTAAGATGAGAAGAACATTTAGCCCGGACTACAAAGTTGCCGCGGTAAAATTAGTCACCGAGCAAGGTTATTCTGTTGCCCAAGCCTGTTCGGAATTAGGGATAGGCGAAACGGCATTACGTCGTTGGATAAAACAAGTCCAAGCAGAAAAACAAGGCTATGTATTGCCCGGAACGAAGCCCTTATCACCGGAACAGCAACGGATACGAGAGCTTGAACAACGCATTAAAATTCTCGAA
>NZ_KB903699.1 GCF_000379785.1 Gallibacterium anatis DSM 16844 = F 149
GCTATGCTCGTTATAGAGGATTATCCAAAGTGCAAATGCAATGCTTCCTTGCGGCAATGGCACAAAATATCAAGAAAATTGCCCTAGTGGTATGGGCTATTTTGTCTTATTTATGGCGTCAATTTTACTTGTTTGAGGCATGGGTAAAACAATCAGCGAAAATGACCGCTGGCACCGTTATCTGAAAGGAAAAGCAAGAGAAAAGCGACAAAGTAAAAAAACAAACCCACTTTTATCAAATGATTTTGGAAAGATGGGTTTGTCAGCAGTCTGAGGCTGTTTCATACAGCCTTTTTATCTTTTATTGCCTTTTATTAAATTAAGCAAAACCGCGTTGATACTGACGAGGAATATCATTTATCGGCATACTGTCGCTTGCATTCTGTTGATACTGTGCATTCAATACCCAATAAGGATCACGTAATAATCCTCGACCGATCGCTACCAAATCCGCATCTCCATTGCCAATCACAAAATCCGCCAATGCCGGATCTTCCAACATTCCCACTGCAATAACCGGCAATCCGGTTGCCTGTTTTACCTTACGAGCCAAATAGACTTGATATCCGGCAGCAAATTCCGGATGTTTGCCCGGTGCCAACGCACCATTTCCACCGCCACTTACGTGAATCATATCTACACCGGCAGCCGCGAATCGTTTAGCCACTTCTACGCCATAATCACTATCAAAACCATTTGCTGAATATTCCTGTGCAGAAATACGAATAGCTAACGGCATATCTTCAGGCATTACTGCTTTTGCTGCTTTGATTACCTGTTCACCGAATAACATCCGATCCTTGCCATATTCATCCTGACGCTGATTAGATTTTGGCGAATAGAATTGATGAATTAAATAACCGTGTGCACCGTGAAGCTCAATCAAATCAAATCCGGCTTCCACCGCTCTGCGTACAGCATTTTGGAACGCCTGTACAATATCTTGAATTTCCGCTTTACTCAATTCTCTAGGGGTCTTTAAGTTTTGTCCCGGATAATCCAATTCGCCATAGTTAATTGCCGAAGGCGCAACGACATCATCACAATCTTGCGCTTTACGTCCGGCGTGACCAATCTGAATACCAATTTTTGCACCTTGAGCGTGCACGGCATCCACAATGCGTTTAAAAGCATCACGTTGCTCATCATTCCATAAACCCAAACAGTGCGGTGTAATACGACCATTCGGTGCAACATTTGTCATTTCAATGATAATTAACCCGACTCCCCCTACAGCACGAGAAGTATAATGAACAAGGTGCCAATCATTCGGCACACCATTCTCCGCACTATACTGACACATCGGTGGCATCACAATTCTATTGCGTAGTGACAATCCTTTTAGCGAAAAAGGCTGGGTAAAATAACGAAATTTTGCCATTTTATTCTCCTTATATTTTGCTAATTTTTAACCGAAGTAATAACGGACGTTACTATACCATTTAAAACTACCCTCTTTTTATTTTTCCTCTCTATTCTTTTGACTGTTTATACCTATCAAACAGCACAGTATCAATCTCTTATATTTACTTTTTCGCTCATATTTTTCATCAAATAAGTTCGCTTTTGTGAATTCGCTCACATTTCCGGCGAAAAAATTTTCATATAATAGCGAACAAATTTTTCATTATAGAAGGATTATAACTATGCGTTTATCAACCTCATTAAAACTTTCTGCATTAGCGGTGAGTGCCGTTTTATTAGCCTCTACAGCTCAAGCATCCGGTCGTTTAGTCGTTTACTGCAGTGCCACCAATGAATTATGTGAAACTGAAACTCAAGCATTCTCTAAAAAATATGATGTAAAAACTTCATTTATTCGTAACGGTTCCGGCAGCACTTTCGCTAAAGTTGAAGCGGAAAAAAACAATCCTCAAGCCGATGTTTGGTACGGCGGTACATTCGATCCGCAATCTCAAGCCGGTGAACTAGGCTTATTGGAAGCTTATCAATCCCCGAATTTGCCGCAAATCGTTGAGAAATTCCGTGATCCGGGCAAAATCAAAGGTAATCTCTCTTCTGCCATTTATATGGGTATTTTGGGCTTCGGTGTCAACACTGAACGTTTAGCAAAATTAGGTATTAAAGAAACACCAAAATGTTGGAGCGATTTGTTAGATCCGCGCTTAAAAGGCGAAATTCAAATTGCTGACCCACAAAGCTCCGGTACCGCTTATACCGCCATTGCTACATTTGTCCAATTATGGGGCGAACCGAAAGCATTTGAATACTTCAAATCCTTAGACAAAAATATTTCACAATACACCAAATCCGGTATTACACCATCACGTAATGCCGCACGTGGTGAAGCCACTATCGGTATCGGCTTCTTACACGATTATGCATTGGAAAAAGAGAAAGGCGCACCGCTTGCCTTAGTCGTTCCTTGTGAAGGTACAGGTTATGAACTCGGTGGCGTAAGTATCTTAAAAGGCGCAAGAAACCTAGATAATGCCAAACTATTCGTTGATTGGGCGTTATCTAAAGAAGGTCAAGAACTCGCGTGGAAAAAAGGTCAAGCGCTACAAACTTTAACCAATACTACTGCGGAACAATCTCCTAATGCATTTGATCCGACAAAACTTAAATTAATCAATTATGATTTTGAAAAATTCGGTTCAAGTGATGAAAGAAAACGTTTAATCAATAAATGGGTCAATGACGTCAAATTAAGCAAATAATAAAACGATAAAATAGCTATGGGAAAATTGTTTCTCATAGCTATTTGCTTTTTATAATTTATTCTCCTATCTTTTGGGAGTATATTTTTATTTTGTGGGGTTGTATGTTTCAATTCGCAGAGAGACCATAAAGCATTGCTCTATGAATCGCCCTGATGAGAGCTTAAGCCTCTCCTAAATTAAATGCATCCTACCGCCGTAAATGATAAGGTTTCAACCACTAAGGAATTTTTGATGGACTCAACAAAATTTTCAATAAATACGACTACGAGCTGGATTTTGCTTAGCTTTCTTGCATTTGCGATTCTGCCTTCATTTGCTTTGGATTATGGCTTGCTGGAATCCACCGCTGATGAGTTTTTAGCCGCAATGGGCTGGCACTCGTTTAACCTAAGTTGGTTTTGGTTTTTCTCTTTAGCCATTTTTTGGCTTTTCCCTCGTCTTGGGTTTTCTCAAGAAAAGGAAGCTAAAATTGAATTAGTTGCAGTTTGCGCCATCGCCTTATTTACTTTTATTTCTGCCGACAGCTATCACTTGAGTTTAGGTTATGCCGTTATCTTACAAATTATTGCGCTCACTGCGATCGCCACCAATGCGTTGGCTAAACTCAAGATTATGCAAGGCGATAAATTTATTATTGCTTCGCTGCTCGCCATTATCTTATTAATTTTCTTTTTTATTGTTTATCCGACCTTAGCCATCTTCATTTCAATGTTTTATGATGGCAATGAATTTAATCCAAGCCAATTTATCCAAATTATCACTCAATCTTATATTTTGCGTGTCATCCTCAATTCGGTATGGCTATCTGCCTTTGTCGGTTTTCTTTCTACCGTTTTTGGCTTGGCTTTTGCGCTTTATACCACCAGAATCGCCAAACGTACCGCTTTTATCGGCAAAATTTTCTCCATTCTGCCTATCGTTACACCACCGTTTGTTGTCGGTTTAGGGGTAACATTGATGTTGGGACGTTCCGGTTATTTAACTGAATTTTTAGTGCAACATTTCGGTTTTACCAACACAAACTGGCTTTATGGCTTCAATGGTATCGCTATTGCACAAATCTTAGCGTTTACCCCGCTTGCTTTTATGATTTTGGAAGGTTCATTAAAATCCGTACATCCATCGATTGAAGAAGCCTCTTACACATTAAGAGCCAATCGTTATCAAACTTTCTTTCAAGTGATTTTCCCATTATTAAAACCGGCGCTTGCCAATGCCTTTTTGTTGGTCTTTATCCAATCTTTGGCAGATTTCAGTAACCCGTTGGTATTGGGCGGTAGTTTCGATGTTATCGCAACGCAAATTTATTTCTATATTGCCGGTTCACAACTTGATTACGCCTCCGCCAGCACATTAGGCACAATTTTGCTATTGTTCTCACTCGGTATTTTTATTGTGCAATATATTTGGATCGGCAATCGTTCTTACGTTACGGTTTCCGGTAAGTCTTATCGTGGCGATGTGCAAGATTTACCAACCGGCTTAAAAAATGCGATTATTGCCTTATTGGCAGTCTGGATCATTTTTAATGCCACTCTGTACGGCAGCATCTTTTACGGTAGTTTCACCGTCAACTGGGGTGTGGATTACACTTTAACCCTTGAAAATTATGCTTCACTATTCGGTCAAGGATTTAGTGACGGTGCGTGGCCATCTCTGATCAACACCATTATTTACGCCGGTATTGCCGCTCCACTTACTGCACTGTTCGGCTTATTAATTGCCTACATTGTGGTACGTAAAGAGTTTACCGGTAAAAAAACATTGGAATTTTTAACAATGCTCTGTTTTGCGGTGCCGGGAACCGTTGCCGGGGTATCTTATATTTTAGCCTTTAATGATGCGCCGCTTTATATCACCGGCACCGGCGTCATCATTATTATCTCAATGGTAATGCGTGACTTACCAATCGGGATGCGCGCTGCCATTGCCGGTTTAGGACAGTTGGATAAGTCATTGGATGAAGCCTCACTTTCTTTAAAAGGAAATTCGTGGAAAACATTAATCTATGTCACTTTACCATTGCTGAAACCGGCATTGCTTTCTGCATTAATTACCAGTTTCGTTCGTGCGATGACCACAGTCAGTGCGATTGTGTTCTTGGTTACTGCGGATACGCGTGTGGCCACCGCTTATATCCTAAACCGTGTGGAAGACGGTGAATACGGTATTGCAATCGCTTATGGTTCCTTATTGATTGTCGTAATGATGGCAATTATTTTATTCTTTGACTGGGTGGTCGGTGATACTCGAATTTCCCGTTCAAAAGCAAAACAAATGAATTAAATTGAGGTTGTTTTATGAATAACGATAATAACTTTCTTGTCTTAAAAAATGTGACAAAACGCTTTGGTAAATCTGTTGTGATCGATGATCTCAGTTTAACCATTAAACGTGGCACAATGACCACACTGCTCGGGCCTTCGGGTTGCGGCAAAACTACCATTCTACGCTTGGTTTCCGGTTTGGAACGCCCGACCAGCGGACAAATCTTTATTGATGGTGAAGATGTGACCAAATCTTCTATTCAAAGTCGCGATATTTGTATTGTGTTCCAATCTTATGCGCTATTTCCACATATGTCGATTGCCGATAATGTGGGTTACGGCTTGAAAATGTTAGGCGTTAATGCTGAAGAGCGTAAACAGCGTGTTGAAGAGGCATTGGAGTTGGTCGATCTTGCCGGTTTCGGCGATCGTTATGTCGATCAAATTTCCGGCGGACAACAACAACGTGTCGCCTTGGCGCGTGCTTTGGTATTAAAACCGAAAGTTTTACTTTTTGATGAGCCGTTAAGTAATCTTGATGCCAATTTACGCCGCAGTATGCGTGAAAAAATCCGCGAATTACAGCAAAAATTTAATATCACTTCGCTCTATGTGACGCACGATCAGAGTGAAGCCTTTGCCGTTTCCGATGAAGTGATTGTAATGAACAAAGGGAAAATTATGCAGAAAGCACCGGCAAAAGTGCTTTATCAACGACCAAATTCTCTGTTCTTAGCTAAATTTATGGGTGAAGCCAGTATCGTTGACGGCTATTTAGAAAATAATCAATTAAAGATTAATGGCTATCAATTAACATTGAACCAAGCTCAGGAGTTCAATGTCAGTAATGGCGAATGTTTAGTCGGTATTCGTCCAGAGGCTATCCATCTACTTACCCAAGGTTCACCGGAAACACGTTGTCAAATTAAATCAGCAGTTTATATGGGAAATCATTGGGAAATTGTGGTGCTATGGGGCAATAATGAATTATTAGTAAATTTAGCACCCGAACACTTCGAGGCAAATTGCCAAGAAGCCTATATCGAACTTGCCCCATCAGGAATATTTTTACTAAATAAATCAAATAATTAAGAAGGATGTCATTATGTATAATTTGAAAAAATTAGCTCTTGTAGCCATTATTGCCGGTGTCGCAACAAATGTTTTCGCTGCTAAAACCGAACCTTATACTCAAGAGGGAACAAATGCGCGTGAAATGTTGCAACAAGCACCGATTCATTGGGTTTCAATTGAGCAGATCAAAAAAAGTTTAGAAGGTAAACCGGCAATCAATGTCAGTTTTGATATTGATGATACCGTATTATTTTCCAGCCCTTGTTTCTATTACGGACAACAAAAATATTCACCAAACGGTTTTGAGTATTTGAAAAATCAAGATTTCTGGAATGAAGTCAATGCCGGCTGCGATAAATATTCTATTCCGAAAGAAGCTGCCAAAGCATTAATTAAAATGCACGAGGAACGTGGCGACAGCGTTTACTTCATTACCGGAAGAACTGCCGGTAAAACAGATGGCGTAACCCCAATTCTACAAAAAGCCTTAGGGGTTAAAAATATGCATCCGGTTGATTTTATGGGGGATCGCCCACGTAATACCAAATATAACAAAACACCGGCTATTTTAGAGCATAAAATCAGCATTCACTACGGTGACAGTGATGATGATATTCTAGCAGCGAAAGAAGCCGGTATTCGTGGTATCCGTATTATGCGTGCCCCGAACTCCACTTACTTGCCAATGCCGACTTTAGGCGGCTACGGTGAAGAAGTTTTGATTAACTCAAGCTACTAATCCAAATCATTCCAAACATCGCCCAATGTGAGAAAATCCTGTTTCAGCATTGGGCGCATTTTTCCATTATGCATTGCCGCTGCCGGATGATACATCGGCAATAATTGAAAACAGTGTTGCTCCTGCATCAAAGTATAAACTTGCCCGTGAATTTCGCTGATTTTAAACTCCGGCAAAAATACCGATAACGCAATACGCCCGCACGGCACAATAATTTTCGGCTTAATCTTTGCAATTTCCGCACGTAATAAACCGTTAAATGCCATAATTTCTTTCTTATTAGGATCACGCTTTTCCGGCCTAAATTTCACCACATTGGTCAGATAAATATTCTCTCGGCGCAACCCGATTGAAGCTAATAATTGATCAAAAAATTTGCCGCTCGTTCCGGCAAAAGGCCCTTTAATCAGCTCATCTTTTCCGGGCGCATCGCCGATAAACATAATTTCAGCGTGAGGATTACCCCAAGCAGGCACTAATTGATATTGAGGAAATTGTTGTTGTAGCAGTTCAAACTGTTGTTGAATTGTCGTCATAAATCTTTTTCAGAGAAGATCCGGATTCCATAAACGGAACCCGGAAATCGAGAATGAAAGAGGATTAATCCTATTTTTCTTCCGCTAACCAAATTGCCACTTGTTTTGCAAAATAGGTCAAAATACCGTCCGCACCGGCACGTTTAAAGCAGAGTAAGCCTTCCAAAATGCTCTCTTTCTCTTTCAACCAGCCATTTTGAATGGCAGCCATCTGCATCGCATATTCACCGGAAACCTGATAAGCGAAAGTTGGTACCCCGAAGTGCTGTTTAACACGCCATACAACATCGAGATAAGGCATTCCCGGTTTTACCATCACCATATCGGCACCTTCTTGAATATCCAAACCGACCTCTTGCAATGCTTCATCGCTGTTTGCCGGGTCAAGCTGGTAAGTAAATTTATTGCCTCCTTTAATATTGCTTGATGAGCCGATTGCATCACGGAACGGTCCATAGAAACAGGAAGCATATTTAGCAGAATACGCCATAATCAAAGTATTAATAAAACCTTGCTGTTCAAACTGTTGACGAATTGCGCCGATACGTCCATCCATCATATCACTTGGCGCCACGACATCAGCACCGGCTTCAGCGTGGGAAAGTGCCTGTTTAACCAACACCTCAGTAGTAATATCATTCAAAACATAACCGCTTTCATCAATAATGCCATCCTGACCGTGAGTAGTGAAAGGATCAAGCGCCACATCGGTCATTACGCCCAATTCCGGATAAGCCTGTTTTAATGCCCGAACTGTACGTTGTACTAAACCGTGCGGATTATAAGCCTCTTCCGCCATTAATGATTTTTTCTCTTGCGGCACCACCGGAAATAAGGCAATCATCGGCACACCATATTTCACCAGTTCACCGGCTTCAATCAATAATTGATCAATCGTTAGACGTTCCACACCCGGCATTGAAGGCACTGCTTCGCGCTGATTTTCCCCTTCAATCACAAATACCGGATAAATCAAATCATCTACGCTTAATTTATTTTCCGCCATTAAACGACGACTGAAATCCTGTTTGCGCATACGGCGCATACGACGTTCTGGAAATTGTGAAAAAATTTGTTGAGTCATAATATCATCCTTATTTTTTGACTATCTCATCACTAAATGAATTTCTGAATTTCGCACCATTCACTAGTTAAATCGATAAATGTGGGAAACCGCCGTGAATGGCGGTTTCGTTATAAATATCATTACGCTATGTTTTCTTTTTCTGTTTCGTCCTGATCTTTCGGACGATAAAAACGAGCAAATAATACACCTATTTCAAACAATAGGTACATTGGGACGGCAAGTAATGTTTGTGAAAAAATATCCGGCGGTGTCAGTAACATTCCGATAACGAATGCCCCTACCAAAATATAAGGTCGTTTCTGTTTGAGATCTTCAATGCTGACCACGCTACTCCAACAGAGCAGAATAATAGCAACCGGCACCTCAAAACAGATGCCGAACGCCAAAAACAATGTCAACACGAAATCAAGATAACTGCTGATATCGGTAGCAATCGCCACGCTTTCAGGCGCAGTTTTCGTTAAAAAAGCAAACACCAGCGGGAAAACCACATAATACGCAAACGCCACCCCAACATAGAACAGTAATGTACTGGACACCAACAACGGATAAATTAACCGCTTTTCGTGTTTGTACAATGCCGGCGCAATAAATGCCCACACTTGATACAAAATATAAGGCACGGACAAAAATATTGCCGTAATAGCAGTTAATTTAATCGGCGTAAAAAAAGGCGCAACAATATTAGTTGCAATCATCGTTGAATTTTGCGGCAATTCGTTAATTAACGGCGCTGAAATAATATGGTAAATATCATTCGCAAAATAAACCAATGCAAGAAACACAACCAACACACAGATAAAACTCTTCAAAATGCGATTGCGTAACTCAACAAGATGGGTAATCAGCGGTTGAGATTCATCTACGCTAGACATAACTTTCCTTTGCTAAATAGCGATAATTTAAGATTTTTTCGCCGGTTCGGTTATTTTCTCCGCCGGCACATCTGCTAACGGATCATAACTTGCCAACTCATCCTGATGCTGTTCAAGAATTAATTTTTCTTCATCCGCTTCAGCCAATTCCGCCTGCTCATCGGCTGACAGCACTTGCTGTTCCTCAGCTTTATCGGCGGTGATGGGCTGCTCTTCGCTCTGCGCTTCCACTTTGGTCTGCTGTTCCAATGAAGATTTCAACTCGCTCACAGCATTGTTCGCTGCTTGAGTCTGTTGATCCAACTGCTGTTGCATTTTTTGTGCAGAGGCTTTCAGCTCTTCAACCGTTTTGCTTAATTCAGGAGAAAGTGCCGATAAATTGAGATGTTCCGCCTTTTTGATGCTCTCTTGCAACTCTTGCAATTTAAGCTCCTGTGCCAACTCGCTTTGCACATTGTTAGCAAGATTGCGCAAAGTGCGTATCCAACTCACAACGGTACGAATTGCCACCGGCAGACGCTGCGGTCCCAACACCACTAAACCGATGACAAAAATCAGAACAAGTTCAGAAAAACCGATATCAAACACCGTTATGCCTGCTCTTTATCTTTATTTTTCGCTTCGGTTTGTGCATTCGGGTTTGAAGATTGAGATTCGATGGATTTCTTAAATTCAGCATCTTTTTCTCCGTCTTCACTCATTGCTTTTTTAAAGCCTTTAACAGATTCACCAAGATCCGAACCTAATGTTTTTAATTTTTTTGTTCCGAAAAGTAATACAACGATTAAGACAATAATTAATAATTGCCAAATACTGATTCCACCCATAATGTACCTCTAGTAAAAGTAAAATGTTGATTAAATTATACTGCTGCTTTTACGCTGCAACAATGCTGCTTTATCGTTTGAAAGCGGTTATCAATAATAGCACTACACCTAATAACAACAACCCGACAGCAATATTCAGCGGTAAAAATTGAAAGCCGAACAGACTGGCAAAGAATAGCAAACTCGCACTCATAAAACCATACACACGTTGGGTATTTTTTCGTTGTTGCTGCTTTAACTGCTGCTGAATCAAAGTTAATTGCCGACGAATTTGTTTCTGTTCCAACAATGCCTGATGCAATGTCTGTGGAAAAGAGGCAAAATGCTCACGCAAAAAAGGCAAATGTGATTGAAAATCACGATACATTTTCTTGACGCTAATCTGCTCATTCAGCCAATCCTGCAAAAACGGTTTAGCCGTTTGCCATAAATCCAACTGCGGATATAACTGTCTACCCAATCCTTCAATATAAAGCAATGTTTTCTGGAGTAAGACCAACTGCGGCTGCACCTGCATTTGAAAACGACGTGCAGTATTAAATAGATTTAACAACACGTTTCCAAATGAAATTTCTGCCAACGGTTTAGAAAAAATCGGTTCACAAACAATTCTGAACGCCTGTTCGAACTCTTCTACATTGGTATCTTCCGGCACCCAGCCGGAATCAATATGCAACTGCGCAACGCGACGATAATCGCGATTAAAGAAAGCCAAAAAGTTTTCCGCTAAATAGCGTTTATCTTCGCTGTTCAGCGTGCCGACAATGCCGCAATCAATACCGATATATTGCGGTGATTCCGGGTGATGATAGCTGACAAAAATATTGCCGGGATGCATATCGGCGTGGAAAAAACTGTCACGAAACACTTGCGTAAAAAAGACCTGTACCCCACGTTCCGCCAACAGTTTCATATCTGTACCGTTTGCTTCCAATGCCGGAATATCTGAAATTGGAATGCCGTAAATACGTTCCATTACAATCACATTCTTATGACAAAAATCGCTATACATTTCCGGCACATACAACATTGGGCTGTCTAAAAAGTTTTCTCTTAACTGAATCGCATTTGACATTTCCTGTCGTAAATCCAATTCCGCCAACAATGTTTTCTCATATTCACGAATCACTTCCACCGGACGCAACCGATAGCCCTCTCTGGTTAAACGTGGAATCCATTTCGCAATCTTGTACATTAAAGCCACATCCAAAGCGATAACCGGCGCAATATCCGGACGAATCACTTTAAACACCACCTCTTTCCCTGCCTGCGGTTGGGTTGCATTAAATCTTGCAGTGTGAACTTGTGCGATTGATGCCGATGCCAGCGCCTGCTCATCAAAAGCCTCAAACCAACGCTCAATCTTATCGCCCAACGCTTTTTCAATTTCCGTTCTTGCCAATTTTCCATCAAACGGCTCTACTTGATCTTGCAACAGTGCCAGCTCATTAGCGAGCTCTTCAGGGAAAAGATCTCGTCGCGTCGAAAGCATTTGTCCTAATTTGATCCATACCGGCCCCAACTCTTGAAAAGCCATCCGCAAACGCCAACCAAGAGATTTATCCGGATAACGATTTTGCCACCAAAAGCAGAGTTTACGCCCATAACGAAGCGGACGAGTTAATGGAATTTTAGGCAATGCTTGATCCAAGCCGTATTGCAATAATACTCGGATAATATGATAAAAACGAAAATAGTGCTTTATTTTCATAGTTTTCCTGCAAGTTGGTTGATTTTATCTTCTACACGCTGCAAATCCTGTTGCAACTCGGCAACCTGATCATAAAAATGTACCAACGCCAAAGAGGGGGCTATCAGCTGCCACTCTTCGGTCAGACGTTCTCCCCAATGGTGCTCACTGGTTGCAAAATGTTCAGCCATACGATTTTTTATCTGTCGCATCGTATGGGTTAAAGAATAAGCAACGGCATCGCCAACATACGGAGCTAACAGTTCTTCCGGATCTTTTTCCAACTGCTCAAATAGCGCCGCTGTATCCTGTAAAACTTGCAAATCACCCTGAAACACAACCTGCTTTTGATTAATTAACGCTGACAACTCACTTTTTTTCGGTCGTTGCAATAATAACGAAGCATCTGCCGACACTTCGCAATCAACTTCGCCATCATATTGTGCCAACAGATCGACACGTTGTGGCGAAAACAGCAAATAACAATGTCCGCCTTGTTTAAGATGCAACAACAACACTTTGCCTGCCAACTTACGTAATCGTGGGTTAATATCTTCACTGCGTTGGATAAGATAATTTACCGCTTGTTCCAGCAAGCCATTTACTAACTGCGGCAACATTAATTGCTGTTTAATTGAAGAAAGCATTTATCGCTCCTTAAAATTTATAACCACGATGCAATGCCACAATACCGGCGGTTAAATTGAAATATTGCGTCTGCTCAAAGCCGGCATCAATCATCATTTGTTCCAACACGGATTGTTCCGGGTGCATTCTGATTGACTCCGCCAAATAGCGATAACTGTCAGCATCATTCACCACCACTTCGCCCACTTTCGGCAAAATATTAAATGAATAAAAATTATAAACTTTGCTCAACGGTTCAATAATCGGCTTAGAAAATTCCAACACCAAAAGACGACCGCCCGGTTTCAACACGCGATACATTGAACGCAATGCTTTATCTTTATCCGTTACATTTCTCAAACCGAAACTGATCACGATGCAATCAAAGGTATTATCCGCAAACGGCAACATTTCCGCATTTGCTTGCACATATTCCACATTGCCGACTACGCCTAAATTACGCAATTTATCGCGCCCAACCTGCAACATAGAATCATTAATATCGGCTAAAATAACTTGTCCGCTTTCTCCCACCATTCTGGAGAATTTTGCCGAAAAATCACCGGTACCACCGGCGAGATCCAACACTTTTTGCCCTTTACGCACGCCGCTGCAATCAATGGTAAAGCGCTTCCAGACCCGATGAATACCGAAAGAGAGCAGATCATTCATCAAATCATACTTATCCGCTACAGAATGAAAAACATTGGCAACCAGTTTTTGTTTTTCTGATTTTGCGACCGTTTTAAACCCGAAATGAGTTAACTCTTCATTATTTACGTTCGGTTGTTGTTCCTGTTCCATTATCTCATCCTATTTTTTCGGCATTGTTGCTAATAATTCAGTTAATAATTGCCAATAAACCGCCACTGCAGGGATATGACAACGTTCATCCGGAGAATGTGCCCCTAAAATGGTTGGTCCAATCGAAACCATTTCCATATTTGGATAAACTTTATTGATTAACCCGCACTCCAATCCGGCGTGAATCACTTTGATTACACTCTCTTTGCCTAAAATACGGTCATATAACGTTTTCGTGCGTTTAACAATATTGGCATCTGCCTGTGGCTCCCAACCGGGATAACGTCCGGAAAAGACCACTTCAGCATCGGCTAAACGACAAACGGAACGCACCAAACTGACCACATCATCTTGTCCGTGATCATTCAATGAACGTGCCAATAACGTTAATTTAATCTGCTCCGCTTTGGTTTCCAATACTCCTAAGCTGATAGATGTTTCCACCACATCCGGCAACACATCACTAAAACGAATAACGCCATTCGGTAAGGCATTAATTAAATCTAATAAAATTTGGCTCTGACGCTCGCTTAATCCCTGTTCCGCTGTTGCCTCTTCAAGCGCAAAATTGATCTGTTTTTCTGCGTGAGACAACGCTTCAATCAGTTGTTGCGATAATAATTGCCACACCTGCTTAAACTTCTCTACCGATGCACTGGAGAGCAAAACGGTAGCAAACGCCTCGCGTGGGATTGCATTACGCACCGAACCGCCGGAAATGTCCGCCAAACGGAAGCTCACTTTAGCCAATGCTTTTTCGAGCGTTTTTGCTAAAAGTTTAATTGCATTGCCACGATTTAAATGAATCTCCGCCCCAGAATGCCCACCTTTTAAGCCGGTTAAGGCAATATGCACTGCCACTTCATCTTTGCGTAACGCTTGCCACTGCACCGGGAAACGAATATCAACATCTTCGCCACCGGCACAACCGATATAAATTTCACCTTCATCTTCAGTATCGGTATTAATCATCACCTCACTTTGTAACCAATTCGGCTGTAATCCCAAAGCTCCGACCATTCCGGTTTCTTCACTGGCAGTCAATAAAACCTCCAATGGCGGATGCGCAATATCATTGCTATCCAACACTGCTAAACAGGACGCCATACCGATACCATTATCCGCCCCTAAAGTCGTACCTGTCGCTTTTACCCATTCACCATCGACATAAGGCACAATCGGATCAGTTAAAAAATTATGTGCCGTATTTTTATTTGCCTGTGGCACCATATCTAAATGCGCCTGCAACGCCACCGGCTGATGATCTTCCATTCCTGCGGTTGCCGCTTTGCGAATCAAAATATTCCCGGCTGCATCCTGTCCAACCCATAACTGTTTCTGTTTTGCCCACTGAATAATGAAATCGGCAAGCGCCTGTTCGTGATGAGAAGGATGCGGAATTGAACAAATTTTAGCAAACCATTGCCATACTAAATTTGGCGATAATTCTGTAATTGAAGACATAATTTTTCCTTTGAAATAGTTACTTTTGCAGAAAACAAAAAGAAATTGCGTTAAATGATAGCATAGAAAGCAATTTCGCGTTATCCTTACGCAATTTTTTATAACTTCAAACACAAAGGTACATTTATTATGAGCGAAAAATATGTTGTTACTTGGGATATGTTTCAAATGCACGCCCGCAAATTGTCTGAACGCCTCCTTCCGGCTTCACAATGGAAAGGCATTATTGCGGTCAGCCGTGGCGGTCTGTTTCCGGCTGCCGTTATCGCACGCGAGTTAGGCATTCGTTTGGTTGAAACCGTTTGTATCGCAAGTTATGACCACGATCAACAGAATGAATTAAAAGTGTTACATCGTGCAGAAGGGGACGGTGAAGGCTTTATCGTCGTCGATGATTTGGTTGATACAGGTAACACTGCTCGTGCGATTCGTGAGATGTATCCGAAAGCAAAATTCGTAACCGTATTTGCAAAACCTGCCGGTGCACCTTTAGTTGATGATTATGTTGTTGATATTCCACAAAATACTTGGATTGAACAACCTTGGGATATGGGTATTACTTTTGTCCCACCTCTTTCTCGTAAATAATTTAATTAAATTTCTTGGAGTTGCTGATGTATTTAACACAAATCAAAGCCGAACTGACACAGGCGGCGGATGTTTTAGACAAATTTTTATCCGATGATAAAAATATTGAGCTAATCCAACAGGCGGCACTCATTATTGCCGACAGTTTTAAACAGGGCGGAAAAGTTTTAAGTTGCGGTAATGGCGGTTCGCATTGCGATGCGATGCATTTTGCCGAAGAGTTGACCGGTCGTTATCGTGAAAATCGTCCGGGCTATCCAGCAATTGCCATCTCGGATGTCAGCCATTTAAGCTGCGTAAGTAACGATTTCGGTTACGATTATGTCTTTTCACGTTATGTTGAGGCTGTCGGTCAAAAAGGTGATGTGTTGTTCGGGCTGTCAACTTCCGGCAACTCGAAAAATGTCTTGAATGCAATCGAAGCGGCAAAAGCAAAAGGAATGAAAGTCATTGCGTTAACCGGCAAAGATGGTGGGAAAATGGCAGGCTTGGCGGATGTTGAGATTCGTGTTCCGCATTTTGGTTATGCCGATCGTATTCAAGAAATTCACATCAAAGTTATCCATATTTTGATGATGTTGATTGAATTTGAAATGGCGAAACAAAATTAATCACCTGATTTTGTGATTCAAACTGATGTGCATTAGTTCAATAACACTAATGCACATTTCTTTTCTTTTCAATAACGCTATATTTTTAATTATTCAGATTAATTAAGGCATTTCTGATGTTTCAATTCACAGAACAACACATAAAGCATTGCTCTATGAATTGCCCTGATTTAGAAGAGGTTACGCCTCTTAAATTCGCTACATCCTACCATCATAAACGATGAGAGTTTAACCATTTAGGAAATACACGATGAAAAAACTGACTAATGCATTCGCAAAACTCCAACCAAAACAATTTTTTGCAGCCATTATTGCCTTAGCTTCTCTCTATTTTTCATCACTGTTTATGCTCAATGGTAGCGGTAAACAGATTGAAATTCAGGATGTGTTGTTGCTTTCCGCGCTTATTCTTATTTTTAACGCTTCTCGTAAAGCCTTTTATGCTGTGATTATTCCTATTGCCGTTGCTTACACCTTATATGCGCCGGTAGGAATGATGTTCGGTGAACCGAATTATCAATATTTAGCCTCTGTTTTGGCAACTAACCTCGCCGAAGGCAGTGAATTTTTACAACAAATTCCGTTGCAATACTATCTAATGGCAATCGCTATCGTGCCGTTATTGCTTTTATTCCGCTATTTAAGCCAACGTTTTCAACTAAAATTCTATAAAAATAAAACGTTGCTCTGTTTCATTCTCTTTTTCGCCTTAGTTAATCAATCCCCGTTTTCCTTTTTTCATCGATTTTTCGCTGCTGCGACTCAAGTTAAAGACGAACTGGTTCGTTTAAACCAATTTCAACTGGAGAGTCGTTGGGGAGCTTCTCAATTTAACGGCAAATATAAAAATTATGTGTTGGTTATCGGTGAAAGTGTGCGTCGTGATTATATGCACGCTTATGGCTATTCTATTGAAAATACGCCATTTATGGAAAGCACTAACGGTATTGTCGTTGAAGGTTTAGAATCTGCCGGAAGCAACACTATTGCCTCTTTACGCCTGATGCTGACTAAACCGGACAAACAACGTTGGGCACCCGATTATTCATTAAATTTAATTGATTTGATTAAATCTGCCGGCGTAAAAACTTATTGGCTTTCAAATCAAGGCTTTTTCGGTCAATTTGATACCCCGATCACTGCTATTGCCGATTTAAATGATGAACATTTTTTCATCGCTAAAAATGACTCTATTAGTAATGATTCCAGCGATCTTCAATTAATTGAACCATTTAAACAAATCCTGCAGCAACCTAGTGATAAAGCGAAATTCATTGTAGTTCATCTTTATGGTTCACACCCTAAAGCCTGTGATCGTATTAAGGATTACCAAAATATTGCTCCGGTAACAAATAAGAAATATCAATACCTTAGCTGTTATGTTTCATCTATTAGAAAAACCGATCAGGTATTACAACAACTCTATCAGGCATTGCAGCAACAATATCAGCAACAGCAACAATCCTTTTCGATGATCTACTTTGCTGATCACGGATTGGCACATAAAACTATTGATAACGAAGTACTATTTTTCAACAATGCTGGCAGTCCGTTACATCACGACGTACCGTTATTTATGACTGCCTCCGACAGCCAACAACATCAGCAATGCAGCAGCTTTAAATCCGGCTTGAATTTCACAGAAGCGATTGCCAACTGGATGGAGATTAAAAATCAGCAAGTTTCAACACAATTTAATCTGTTTGACTGTAAAAATGATAGCGATGATTACGGACTAAAACAGCGTCTGCCGAAGACCAAGCTCGATCCCGCAATCGATATTCGCAATAAATAAAAAGTCATTGATCAAGCTAAAAAATTACATTGTTGTTTTATGGTAGAATTTTGACGTTTATTTCTGGATACACTTTTGATATGAGAGTTCTACTGGTTGAAGACGATCCGATGATCGCAAATGTGTTATCCGCTAACTTGAAAGATGCAAGTTATGCGGTTGATTGGGTGGAAAATGGGGAATTAGCGTTAACTGCCGTTAAATCGCAACCTTATGATTTGGTGCTGTTGGATTTAGGGCTACCAAAGAAAGATGGCTTGGAAGTTTTAGCCCAGTTGCGCCAACAACAATTCAGTTTTCCGATTATTATTCTGACTGCACGAGATGATCTACCAAGTCGCTTACAAGGCTTGGACGGCGGTGCCGATGATTACATCATTAAACCGTTTGATATGGCGGAGCTTTTGGCACGCATTCGCGTTGCTCTGCGTAAACAGAGCGGTCATCATACTGCAGAGATTCGCTACGGCAATCTTTTATTGAATTTAAAAACTTATCAAGTGCAAAACCTGACCACTCAAAAAACTCAACAGCTCACAAATAAAGAATTTGCTATTTTACAAACATTATTACAACATCCGGGCGTTATCTATTCGCGTAGCGATCTTGAAGATAAAATTTATGGTTGGGGCGAAGAAGTTGAAAGTAATGCTATTGATTTTTTGATTCACGCACTGCGTAAAAAATTGGGAAAAGAAGCGATTAAAAATATTCGAGGTGTCGGTTGGACTATTCCAAAATAACTAAAAGATTATTACGCTGGCGTTATTCCATCCAAGCAAAATTAACCTTAACGTTGGTCATCGTTACTTTTTTCACCGCCACCGTTACGGCAGTTTCTACTGCTTATAATGCGTTTTATGCCGCTTATCAGTTGCAGGATGATTTGCTGATTCAAACAGCGCGTTTTACCTCACTCCGTACCGGTTTTTCTGAACAGATGCCGTTGCCATTGAACGATGATGACAACCAAATTTATGTGCAAACCATCTTTACGCCGCCTAATGATAAATATTTCATTCCATTCCTCTATCAAATGCGAGAGGGTTTTCATACCGTCAAAATTCACAAGAAAGAGTTTCGTGTTTTCGTACGGCAACTAAGAACACAAAACAGGATGCAAAAAATTGCAGTAATGCAAGAAACGGAATTCAGAACAAAAAAAGCGATTGATGCCACTTGGCAGACCATTTTGCCGTTCTTAATTTTTATGCCGATTGTCATTCTACTATCAATTCTGGTGATTAATTTTACCTTTATTCCACTGCGTAAACTTTCAGTGGCGATTCAGCAACGGCAAAAAAATGATCTCAGTATTATTCCTTTGGCAAAAACACCTTATGAAGTACATAGCTTTATTACAGCCATTAACCATTTATTGAAACAAGTAGATAAGTCGGTAAAAGAACAACAGCAATTTATTGCCAATGCCGCTCACGAATTGCGTTCGCCGATGACGGTGCTCTCATTGCAGGCGGAACGTTTAGCCACACACGCCGTTCCGGCAGAAACAAAACAGCAAATTGAACAACTTATTCAGGCGATCCAACGCAATCGCCACTTATTGGATCAACTGCTCTCTTTTGCTCGCAGCCAAGCACATCAAGCCCAACAACCGGATATTAAGCCGATTTCAGTAAAAACGACCTTTAAACAGGTGATTGAAACTTTGCTGCCGTTAGCGGAACAGAAGCAAATTGATATTGGCGTCATCAGTGAACAGGACGTTGAAATTTGTATCGGTGAAACCGATCTCTTTACTATCATTAAAATTCTGCTCGAAAATGCGATTGTTTACGCACCGCAAGAAAGTTTAGTCGATTTGTCGGTTGAACAACTACAAGATGATAAAGTGAAACTTATTGTTGAAGATAATGGCAATGGCATTGCCGAAGAGGAACGTGAAAAGGTTTTAAAACCATTTTACCGCATTTTAGGAACACAACAGCAAGGCACCGGATTAGGGTTAGCCATTGTCTCAACTTTAGTACAATATTATGGTGGCACGATTAAACTTAAAGCAGCACAACAATATACACACGGTCTGCGTGTAGAAATTATCTTGCCGATCCATCAAAAACTTTTAAATAGTTAGGCGGCATAGCACAAAACAAAAAACGCATATTGTTGCCAATATGCGTTTTTCTTAAATGCCGGTAACTTAATAAAGTTTTCTTGAGGTATTGAACCAATCTTCTTTAAAGCTACGTTTCATATTTTGAATAGCATCAATAATATCGTGGTGAACGAGCTGTTCATTTTGGATACCGACACAACGACCTTTTTCACCTTGCAATAATAATTCGACCGCATAAACTCCCATTCTGGAAGCCAAAATACGGTCAAAGGCACAAGGCGCACCGCCGCGTTGAATATGTCCCAATACTGTCGCACGAGTTTCGTGATGAACACGTTCTTCAATCTCTTTCGCTAACTCGTTAACGTCACACATATGTTCAGTAATCGCAATAATGGCGTGGCGTTTACCCTTTTCAATACCATATTCTACTTTACGAATTAATGCTTCACGTTCAAAAGGGCGTTCCGGAATCACGATAAATTCACAACCGCCGGCAATCGCTGCTGCTAAAGTTAAATCGCCGCAATGACGTCCCATAATTTCCACGATAGAAATGCGTTGGTGGGAACTTGAAGTATCACGTAAACGGTCAATCGCATCCACTGCTGTTTCTAATGCTGTTTGATAACCGATAGTATAATCGGTACCGGCAACATCATTATCAATTGTGCCAGGCAAGCCGATACAAGGGAAATCGTGTTCTTCAGTTAATAATTTTGCCCCCATATAGGAACCGTCACCGCCAATAACAACAAGGGCATCAATACCGTGAAAACGTAAATTTTCAACACATTTTGCACGTACTGAAGGATCTTTGAATTCCGGGAAACGTGCTGAACCTAAGAATGTACCGCCACGATTAATCACATCAGAAACACTGAAACGTTCCAATTTTTTGATTTTATTAAAATATAATCCTTGGTATCCGTCATAAACTCCATAAACTTCCAACCCTTCGTATAGAGTTGCACGAACTACACCACGGATCGCGGCATTCATTCCCGGTGCATCACCACCACTTGTTAATACGGCAATTTTCTTAATCATATGTTGTCCTCATCAGGAAATATTTTATCGAAAAAAATAAATCAAAAACCGCGCTAAGATTACACTATTCACTAAGCTCGCTCTAGCAAAATTTTCGATTAGTGCGGTAATTTTTGATCTAATTCGTGATTATGTTGTCGTTTGAGCCATTTCTTGTTTAACCACTGTGGTCGGCTCTTGATGAATCATTATGTCGGAATTTGGAAAAGCCTGTTGCAACTCCTGTTCCAACTCTTCAGTAATATCGTGCGCCACCATCAACGGCAGATGATCTTCTAACTCTAAATGCAACTGAATAAAACGCACCGCTCCGGCACGGCGTGTTTTTATATCGTGAACGCCCAATACTTTCGGATGTCGTTGCGCAATTTTTTTGATCTCGGCAATCTCCTCTTCCGGCAAAGCCACATCCAATAACATTTGCACTGATTCCGATACCATTTTTAAGGCATTGATTAAAATATAAACGGCAATAATTAAGGCACAAATTGCATCTGCCATCACAAAACCGTAATAACTGATCACCAACGCAATCAAAATACCTAAATTCATAAATAAATCAGTCTGATAGTGCAAACTGTCCGCCTTAATCGCCGGACTATCCGTACGTTTTATCGTATATTTTTGAAAGCTCACCAGAATGGCAGTCATTATCACTGAAACAATAGTGACTGCGATCCCCCAAATATTATGATCGG
Source organism: Gallibacterium anatis DSM 16844 = F 149 (assembly GCF_000379785.1). Lineage (GTDB taxonomy): Bacteria > Pseudomonadota > Gammaproteobacteria > Enterobacterales > Pasteurellaceae > Gallibacterium > Gallibacterium anatis. The sequence continues at coordinate 21,494 of NZ_KB903699.1, forward strand.
TAATTTCGGGCGAATGAAGACGTTGAATGCCTTGCAAAAACAGAAAGACGACCGAGCCACAAATAAACATCCCCTGCGCCAATGACGCCAGAGATTCTGCTTTACCGTGACCGAATGAGTGATTATCATCCGCCGGCATTAATGCAAAACGAAGAATCAACATATTCGTAAAAGAAGCTAGCAGATCCAAAAGTGAATCCGTAATTGCCGCTAAAATACTGACTGAACCGGTTTTCCACCAAGCAATCGCTTTAATCGATACCAAAAAAAAGGCTGTAAAAATCGCTAAACACGCTGCTCTTTTTACATAAATCGAATACCTATCTTTCATCACAACTCCAAGGGAATGCAAAATTGGTTAATTTTTGCATCATTGGTTCGGCCACCTGTTGCTGCAATTTTTTCAAAATAGCCGTTTGACTGCTCTTAATCGGGGCAAACTGTTGTGTATATTGAAACTGAACAAAACCACATTTGGCTAAATTTTCACCTTTTGCAACATCGACTTGATAGTCAATAAACTGTTCTGCCGGCGGATAAACCACATAGCTGTATAGTTTTCCTTGTTCCGGTTTGTTGTTATAAATATCGACACCGGTGTTACGGAACATTCTTTCGCGTAGTTGAATCCGTTGCTGATATTTCGCATCCGTTTTTACAAAATTCTGTTGTAAATCTTGAAAAATTTCCAAATGTTTCTGTTGATCTTTATTTATTAATTCATAGGTATATTTCACCACTGAACCAAGATCATCCGTTTTGCTTAATTGATATTGCTGTTGCTCAAACTCAATTTTATTCGGCACAGTCACTTTCTGTTGCATCATTGGTTGACTGACACAGCCAGACAATAGCAATAGCGCCAACCAATAGCTCCGTTTAATCATCGTTTAACTCCCGTTTAAAGATTAATTCCGTTGTTGTAGATAAATTTTCATCAAACCAATATCCGCCTAAACCAAATGTTTTTAACTGCTCAATGTCGGTTAATCGTTGTTGTAACAGATAACGACTCATTAATCCTCTGGCTTTTTTAGCATAAAAACTAATCACTTTATAAGTTCCGTCTTTACGATCCATAAAAATAGGCTTAATAATTGTCGCCTGTAGCCGCTCTGTATTGACCGCTTTAAAATACTCATCGGATGCTAGATTTATTAATATGTTATCACCTTGCTGATCCAATGCTTGCCGTAACTGATCGGTAATCACGTTACCCCAAAAATGATACAGATCTTTTCCGTTCTCATTTTTTAACTTGGTTCCCATTTCTAAACGATAGGGTTGCATTAAATCCAATGGCTTTAATAATCCATACAATCCGGACAACATTCTTAAATGTGATTGTGCAAACTGGATATCCTCTGCGGATAATGTTTCCGCCGCCAAACCGGTATAAACATCGCCTTTGAAAGCATAAATTGCGGCTTTGCTGTTCTCTGCGTGATGTTGCGGCACCCATTCGGCAAAACGGGCGGCGTTTAATCCTGCCAGTTTATCGCTAATTTTCATCAATGAAGCGATTTCTGCCGGCGTTAATCGGCGGCAAATTTCAATTAATTGCTGGCTATATTGCGTTAAATCCGGTTGTGTATAACTTGGGATCGGACTCGGTGTTGAAAAATCCAATGTTTTTGCAGGTGAAATAATGGCTAACATATTTTTCCTTTTTATTATAAGTTGGGCAATGACCAATTAATCGGCGTTTTACCCTGTTGTATTAAATACTGATTGGTGCTTGAAAAATGGTGACAACCAAAAAAGCCGCGATGGGCAGAAAGCGGCGAAGGATGTGGTGCCGTCAAAACACAATGCTTTTGTCGATCAATGAATTGTCCTTTTTTCTGCGCGTGGCTTCCCCATAATAAAAAAACCAATCCTTGTGTATGCTGGTTTAACGTAGCAATCACGTGATCGGTGAATGTTTCCCAACCGAAATTGGCGTGTGAATGTGCCTTTCCTTGCTCTACAGTCAGCACTGTATTTAATAACAGCACGCCCTGTTGCGCCCAGTTCACCAAATAGCCGTGGTTTGGAATTTGAAATCCGGCAATATCTTGCGACAACTCTTTATAAATATTCTGCAATGAGGGGGGTATTTGTACATTCGGACGCACTGAAAATGCCAAGCCGTGCGCTTGATTCGGTCCGTGATAAGGATCTTGCCCTAAAATCACCACTTTGACCTGATCAAATTCAGTGTAACGAAAGGCATTAAACACATCTGCTTTTGGCGGATAAATGATTTTCCCTGAATCTCTTTGCTGCTGAACCTGTTGCAAAATATGCTGGAAATAGGGTTGTGCTTTTTCACTGCCTATCATATCTCTCCACGTTCTCATCATATTATCCTTTTTGATTTCTTATCTCGCTTTGCATTTTAAAAGGCAATTATAAAAATCTTATCGCAAAATCGCCAATAAAAAATACATCACGAATTGTTACAATTTCATTATTAAAAGGTAAAAATAAATATCCAGCACAAACTTAAAACCGAGCAATTATTGATTAAAATCAAATTTAAAATACAGCAAAAACTTTTTATTAATCAATAAAATGATTTATTGCAAATTAATTTGAAAATATAAAATATTTTGATAAAATTCGCTCAGTTCATTAATTTTAAACCTAGGCTTTTGGAGGCTATTATGATTAAAGGTATTCAAATTACACAAGCTGCAAATGACAATTTAATTAACTCTTTCTGGTTATTGGATAATGAGAAAGGTGAAGCACGTTGTCTATGTGCAAAAGGCGATTACGCTGAAGACCAAATCGTTGCAATCAATGATTTAGGTAAAATTGAATATCGTGAATTGCCGGTTGATGTTGCGCCAACTGTAAAAGTGGAAGGCGGTCAACATTTAAACGTGAACGTATTACGTCGTGAAACTTTGGAAGATGCAGTAAAACATCCAGAAAAATATCCACAATTAACTATTCGTGTTTCCGGTTATGCTGTACGCTTTAACTCATTAACTCCGGAACAACAACGCGATGTAATTACTCGTACTTTCACTGAAAGTTTATAATTTTTTTCCTCTTTAAAAATTTAGCGGCGATATCTATCGCCGCAGACTGTTGACAAACCTCTAGACATACCTCTAGAGGTTTGATCTAATAGGCATATCGAAAAAAGGAAATGCCTATGCTCAAAAATAC
>NZ_KB903700.1 GCF_000379785.1 Gallibacterium anatis DSM 16844 = F 149
CAGTATTTATGGGAGTGAGTCATTTATACGATGTGTGAAACAGCATGGTTTGATACAAAGTATGAGTCGCCGAGGAAATTGTTGGGATAATGCACCGATGGAACGTTGGTTTAGGAGTTTTAAATATGAATGGATGTTAAAGGGCGGTTATTCTTCATTAGATGAAGCCAAGGAAGATATTAAACAGTATGTGTTTTACTATAACAGGGTGAGACCGCATAGCTATAATCAGGGATTACCGCCAGTTTTAGCGAAAAAACCTATTAGGGACTGCTGATTTAGTGGATCACTACACTTTGAGCTGTTTATAATTAACCGCATCGGTATCATTTTTACCGGCTGCCACATTGGTTAAATAAGTTGGTAAGGTAGTGCTATCGCCAAATTGAAGTACAGGGGATGATTCACCCTCTCTAGTGGCTTTTAACACCGCTACGCCATTCGTTTCATCTCCCACTCTAAGAGTGCCACCGGTTACTGTTGTGGCTGTAACGTTTGTGGCAGTTAAACCGTTTTTATTTAAGGTAGACCCGCCCACCTGATACTATCGTTAGCCATAGAGGCGTTGCCAATGGTTAATTTACCATCAGAACCAAGGTCAAGAGATTTCGCAAGACGAAGAGTTAAAGTGCCGTCTGTGGTATTTGCTGTTACACCGATATTATTGTTGCTAGAAACATCACTTGCGCCACCGGTTATTCTTAATACTTGGTCAGAACGGCGTGTCACCGTAACATCTGTATCATCCCCTTGATATTGTTGCGCTAAATTGTAGAGCTGTTTACCGGTTACCGCATCGGTGGAATTTTCATTAATTGTACCATCCGCCAAGTTGGTGATTGTGTTGCCACCATTGCTTAAACCGTCTTTGGTAAGGCTAACGGTTTTCGCAGTATCTGCAGTATTATTTGGAGTAATGCTAATGCCATTTCCATCCACTGTAGTATTCACCGTTGTGGAACTGCCATCAGAATTTTTGAATGAAGCACTGTTTAAATCCGTTAAATCTTTGGCTAGTCGTACAAGAAGACTGCCTGTTAACTTACCTTCTGCATCTTTTTCTGCAACAACATAAGTATTTTTATCAGTGGTTTTGTCTTCAACTTTTGCACCGTCTTGTAATGCAAAACCACCTTTAACTTGAAGTACCTCATCATTTAATGTACGTGTAATAATATCGGGTTGCTCCATACTATTACCGGCAAACTTCATTCCATCGTCCAATGTTGCAACAGCAACACCGTCCATCTGAATACGATAAAGAGGTTTACTACCATCAAGTGTAGGTATTGCTTGTGGGGTTAAAGTAAAGACACTATAGTTACCGGCTGCATTTAAAAAGGTCATCTCCCCTTTTGTACCATCCAACAATAACCGTTGTTGTTTACCATCTGTAATTGAAATGGTGCTATCGCTACCATTTAGAACAATTTGTTCTGAATTCTCCTCACCATTAACGGTTAAGGTACCACCGTTGCCTGTGCCGTGTGTACCAATAGAAACATCTTTCGTTAAAGAAATTTGTAATTCACCGTTTTCATCCTTGTTGGAAGTACCGGTTGCCTTAACCGAAATGTTTTTATCGCCTTTAACAGGAATAACATTTTGTGCTCCGTCTGTTGAAGTAACCGGATGTCTAACCGCATAATTTGTGGTTGTCGTTGTGGTTGCTGTTGAACCGTCACTCGGTGTCGTTGTCGTTGTGGTAGCAGTGCTGAAACCGTACCAAAGATTTTGGATACTGGTGTCGGTGGCATTAGCGCGACCTTGCGTATAGGCTTTTAATTCACCTACAGTTACAACATCGCTATCACTTTTAATTTTAAAGCTATTATCACTACCGAGCTGCTCTGTAAAAATGCCTGAAATACGAGGCGCAGCTAAGTCTGTTTTACTTTCAAATTGCATTATCGGCGAAGTTGATGTCGCTGAAGAAGCACCATTTAACGTCATTTTAATATATGGATTGCTATTACTTCCTGCATCACCAAAGGCAATCGAATTCATTGACTGTAAATTTTTAGCCAAACGGAGTTTTAATGTATCGTCCGGCGTTGCCACTACAGCGATATTTCCGGAGATTAAATCATCTTTGCTACCGCTATAACCCCCTTCGACTTTAAGCAAACTGTTTAATTTACGATTGATAATTGTCGCTGTGGTTTCGCCTTGTAACAAATCTCCTTTAAAACTTAAACCATCATCTATAGTCGCTAACTGCTTACCGGCAAAAACAAGGCGATCTGTTTTCGTGTCAGTGCTTGCGCCTAACGCATTTGTTCCGCTTTGCGTTGTACTTAACACCAATGATTTAAATGTACCGTCTGTACTGTCTGTATTATCTTTAAAGGTAATTTGCCCACTGGAAATATCCACCTCTTTGGCATCGGTTGCACCTTCTGCCGGTTTATCTTTCACCACCAAGCTATTGGTTGTGGTGGTGCTGGCAGTCACGTTATCAGCTTTAACACCGTCTTTATTGATCACGGTTTTGCCAATCGTCAAGGAACCGCCATCACCAAGGTTAAGTGATTTAGCAAGGCGAAGGAGTAAAGTGCCATCTGCTTTAGCTTGCACACCAATATTTTTTTCACCTGAAACTTCGGTTGCTTCACCTTGAATTTTTAAAATATCACTTGGCGTACGTTTAATCGTTACCGCATTGGTACCACTATTATTATCCCCTTGGTATTGCTGAGTGGTTTGAGCGATGGCATTGGTAATAGCGGTGGCAACACTGCCGGCAGTGGCATAGGAATCGCCTGTATTGCTTGCAGTAACAGCCCCATTTGTTGCCGTTAAAGTCGCTTGTTGTAAGCCAACATTGACAACCTTGCCGTTAACCGCTGTAGTCACGCCATTTTGACCGACAATATCAAAACGATAACTATCAGGTTTTAGCGTGATTTTATCGGTTGAAGTACCACTGGCATCTGTCCCCACCTCTAATTGTGAAAGCGAATGGGTAATGACTTGATAAAGTTGAGAGCCGTTGATGGCATCGGTGGATTTTTCATCAATCAACCCCGGTGCAACATATTGAATAAGACGCTCCTTACCCTGACTTCCCACTGTTACTACCCCACGCCCTGTTGCCCCTGAACCGGCAAATTTAGTGGTACCAAAAATAGTGGTAAATTCTGTATCGGTAAACGCTGTCATCCCCAATTCACCGGCAGTTGATTCACCGGCTTCAAGATTAGCTTCAGAATGACTACCGATATAAACAGTGTTGCTGGCAGCGACAGTCACACCACTCCCTATCACTACAGAGTCATTTACACCGGCATTAATAGTGTTATTTGAACCAAACACAGCATTACGGGTAGTAAAATCGGGAGAACCTCCACCATTCACTGTGTTTTCAGCACCAATCACCACGTTGTTGGAAATATCGTCCCAAACTTGATAATCCGTACCGAGATATTTTGCGCCGGACGCTTCATAAAACCGTCCATTATTATGCTGACCTACTAAACGAGCATCAGCTCCAATAACAATATTAGATTTCCCTTTAACTGTTGCAAATAGATTTTTATCTTCTCTTTCCTTAGATGTAGAAGAAAGAACAATATTGCCCTCACCTTCCGCTCTTAATTTAGAACCAATACCAACTGTATTTCTTGCTCCTTCAGTTTTAACATTAAACCCAAGAGAGGTAGAGTCCCATCCCGCTCTGGCTGAAGTATCCTTACCGCCACCACCAATCGCCACTGCACCAGAATAATTTGATTGAGTGTTATAGCCGAGGGCAATAGCAGAACGTTTGGTCGCTTTTGAATTTGCCCCAAGGGCAATAGCTCCCTTACGGTTGTCTTGAGCAAAACTCTCTGCTACTGCAGCTCTCCCGATAGCAATAGAGTCAGCATTACCTACCGTTACATCGCTTCCTAACCCGATCCCGGACAGATACGGCTCCTTAAATTCATTTGCTCCGTCATAACGATTTTGAAGAATACCGAAACCATTTAATTGTAGTGAAGTTTTATACTTTGTTTTTCTATTAGGATCAGTTTCTATTTGTCCTACTGACATAGTGTTATTGTTTGTTGTAATGGAATAACTACCGTCATCATTAGCGACTAATGTCACATTAGTCCCAGCAGGCAATATGACACTTTCCGCCGCCATAACAGTTTGCACAGTGCCCAATGCCAATAAAATGCCGGCAGTTAAGGTTTTGAGTAAAAATGAGAAAGGATTAAAACGTGAAACAGGCTGTTCTGATGCCACAGATTGCGTTTTGCCACAACTTTTTGCGAGTTCAGAAACGACAACAAAATTACCTAAGCGGTGATTGAAAATCACTTTATAAATTTTGTTCATACGGAGCTCCTTAAACCTTATCGGTTACCTATTTTCGGTGGGCACGTAATGTTTGTATAAATATTTTCAAGATGATGATTTAAAGAAGCGTCCAAAATAAAAATATTTAAACACTGCTAACAATTAGTCCATTACCCCCCCCCCGAGCCACTTTTAGGGAAGTTAAAAATCTTCATTAAAAACAAAAAGTTATAAATAAATTGCAATACGGAATTTTTGCTTATCGATAAAAATTTGCATATATAGACAAGCGTAACGCGGTTTTTAGCAAAAATTCAATCGTTTTTTTTCAAAAATGCTAGCCGGATCAACTTTTTGTCAATTTTATGCTTCTTATACAATCAGGTTACGTATTTTGCACCTATTTTTTCAGAAAAAATAGTATTTTTTCCCTATTAATTAACAAGATTTTAAATATCGTTTAAAGCCTTTACCGTCAAGGAGAAAGCGACATTTGTTTTACATCAAAATTTAAAAATAAAAGCGTGCTTAAATTGCGCATACATATAATATATTCCGCCGGCATTGTTATAACTTTTGCAAAAATGTAATAAATAATGGTTATTTGCTTTTTTTGCTGACAATCGCAAAATGACGCCCTTGTTTTGCAAAAAAAGCAATTTTCAGGCAAAAAAGTTAAATCAAACCTTAACAGAAACCCAAAAGAAAGGTACATTAGTCCGTTTCCCAATAATTGTATGGAGTAGATATTAGTGAATAGTTCAATTACGGAATCCTTTTCCGCTATTTTTCACTCGATTTTGAGTAATCTGCCGTGGATGGATGACAACAAAGCCACCATTGCGATTGATGCATTCTTCCCAATGTTGCAGGGGATGATACTTTACACCATTCCATTAACCATTATTTCTTTTATTGTCGGTATGGTGATTGCGTTGGCGATTGCGTTGTTGCGTGTAACGCCTCGCAAACATTTTCTACATAAAATCGCTTATGCGCTTTCCGGTTTTTATATTTCCGCCATTCGAGGCACACCGTTATTGGCACAGCTTTTTATTATTTTCTATGCGTTGCCGAATGTCGGCATTACGCTTGATCCGTTGCCGACTGCGATTATTGCCTTTTCGTTAAACACCGGTGCTTATGCTTCAGAAACGGTACGTGCCGCAATTTTATCGGTGCCGAAAGGGCAGTGGGAAGCCGGTTACACTATCGGGATGAGTTATTGGCAGAACTTTTTTCGCATCATCGCACCGCAAGCGTTGCGTGTGGCTGTGCCGCCGCTTTCCAACAGTTTTATCGGTTTATTAAAAGAAACTTCGCTTGCCAGCGTGGTGTTGGTGCCGGAAATGATGCGTCAGGCAAATGTGATCTCTTCTCGCACCTATGAATTTTTGTTGGTGTATTGCGAAGCGGCTTTAATTTATTGGATCGCCTGTGCCATTCTTGGCTATGCGCAACAGCGTCTGGAAAAACATTTTGAACGTTATGTGGCGAGGTAATGATGTTATCAATCAATAATTTGCATAAATCTTTCGGCGATCACGAAGTGTTAAAAGGGATCGATCTGCGTATTAATAAAGGGGAAGTGATTGTGTTGCTCGGTGCTTCCGGTTCGGGCAAAACCACATTACTGCGTTGTTTAAATGTGTTGGAAACGCCGGATGCCGGCACGTTGACGTTTGATGACGGTTCATTGTCGATTGATTTTTCACAGCCGTTGACTAAAGAGAAAATTCAGGCATTACGCAAAAAAAGCGGGATGGTTTTCCAGAATTACAACCTGTTTCCACATAAAACCGCACTGGAAAACATCACTGAGGGCTTGATTGTGGTGCAGAAAATGCCGAAAGCCGAAGCGGAACAGAAAGCGCGTCATTTGTTGGAGCGTGTTGAATTGGCGGACAAAGCCGATTTCTATCCGTTCCAGTTGTCGGGCGGACAACAGCAGCGTATCGGCATTGCTCGTGCCTTGGCGATTGAACCGCAGTTGGTGTTATTCGATGAACCGACCTCTGCGCTCGATCCGGAGTTGGTGCAAGGAATGTTGGCATTGATGAAATCGTTAGCCGCTGAAGGCTGGACGATGGTGATTGTGACACACGAAATTCAATTCGCACGTGAAGTGGCGGATCAGGTGATTTTGATGGGTGACGGGAAAATCATCGAACAAGGCACACCGGAACAGCTTTTTGAACACAGCACCAACCCGAGAACGAATGCGTTTTTGCGGTCAATTCGGAGGTAATTTTGGTTTCGACCTTTAGGTCGAAACCCAAACTTGCCACAGTAAAATAAAATCGACCCTTAGATCGAACCCCAAACTCACCACAAATAAAACCAAAACACCTACACAAGAATCTCAATACCATTATGCTGTACCAAATTAAGCAGCTTTAATGCTGCACCACTTGGTTTTTTAACGCCTCGTTCCCATTCGGAAATCATATTTTTACTCACATTAAGATAATGTGCGAATACCGCTTGGGATACCTGTTCTTTTTCACGAATCGCTCTAATTTCGTCCGGCGTATAAGTTACAACAGGTGTCAAACAAAGCTGATCAAATTCTTTCATTGTTTTTTTATTAATAATGCCGGCTTTATGTAAATCCGCCGCATTTTCGTGGATCATTGCCAACAATTCACTCATCCTCTGCCTCCGGTAAAATTTCAATAAATAATCCGTTTTCGATTTGTGCTTCAATCTGTTTTGCTGTTAGTCGAGTATATTCTCTAGCCAATGCCTTTAACGCTGCTAACTCTTGTGATGAAATATTTTCTCTGTCACTTTTACTAATTCCGGCAACAAAATAGCTGTTATTTTGGATACAATAAAAAATAAAAGAACGGAATCCACCACTACGTCCCTGCCCTTTTCTGGCTATTCTCTGCTTAATAATATTACCGCCTAAATCAGCATCTATTAATCCTTGCTCTGCCCTCGTTATAGCATTGATTAATTCGCTGTCAGGAATACCATTTTTTAAAGCAAATTTGTTAAAAGCTTTAGTTTTAAATATTCTCATTGGCTCACTTAAATGTAATCTTTAGTATTATAGTATCAACTACAAAAGGCTTTTTCAATCTAACTTTATTACCTCGATCACGATCGCAAAATCACCCATTAATTCCTCTCATTTGCCTTATCCATTGTTACCTTAGTCAAGAAAAATTTGTAGCGTAACACGTTACAAATTCTATCTTTTCTGCGACTAAGGCATTAGAATGATTATCTCGTTTAAACACAAAGGACTGGAAAAATTCTATTTAACCGGCAATAAATCCGGCATTATTGCTGCTCACGCAGCGAAACTAAATCGAATTTTAACCAGATTAGATAATGCAAAAAGCATTAATGATATGGATATTCCAGGTTGGAATTTACATCCATTGCACGGAAATTTAGTAGGGCACTACAGTGTCAAAGTTAATGCGAATTGGCGTATTACCTTTAAAATCGAAAATGGACACGCGCAAGTTGTTGATTATCAAGACTATCATTAGGAGTTGAACTATGAGAATGTATAACCCGGCTCCACCGGCAGCAATAATCAAAAATGATATTTTACCTGCTTTGGGCTTAACCATAACCGAAGCGGCTAAACAGTTAGGGATAAATAGAGTAACCCTATCAAGATTATTAAATGGCAAATCAGGGATTAGTGCTGAAATGGCATTGCGTCTACACGCTTGGTTGGGAGAAAACAGCCCAAGTGCGGAAAGTTGGTTACAACAGCAAGCCGCATATGATTTGTGGCAAGCGGAACATCAATGTAAATTCAATATTACGCCGGTGATTTGGGAAAATTAAGTGAAAAACAGGCTGAAACTTAATCACATCTCACCTAATTGGTTTTAATCCTCTTTTTATAACCATTTCAAGCCCCGAATAATCGCATTTGTGGGCTTGAATGGACGCTTTAATCATCTCTTCTTGAGTAACTTGATTAAAGCTCAACTCAAAACCGGCTTCTCTTGCTAATTGGACTATAAATATTCTTTGAGTTCTGCCGTTGCCTTCTCTGAAAGGATGAATAGCGTTAATTTCGCCTAGGTAATAAGCCAAACGACCGGCAATTTTTTCCGGCTCGGTATTTCTTAGATAATGTTCTTTTTTTAATTGAGCGAATAATTTTTCTGATTGTGGAATAATGCGATATCCCATTGTAAAGTCTTGTTCCCCTTTTTGTAGATAACCATCCCTAATTTTCCCGGCAAAAGGGTAAATATCCCCAAATAAATACTTATGAATATTTTGTAAATGCTTTAGGTCAAATTTTCCTCTAATCTGATTATCTTTAAGAATAGACTCCTTATAAGAAACAATATCTCTTTCAACTTGTTCTAATTTATCTTGATCTTTGATACCAAAATAATTTTTCAATACTCCGTTTTCATCAACGTGGGAATCGAAGCCCGTGTATTTCATACACTTTTCTCCCAAACTCATCATTAGTTAAGCTGCCATTAACCCAGTTTTGCGCAATATCTATAAATACTTGGCTAGGTTCTAAGCCCTCCAGTCGGTTATTATCAATGGCAGATTTAACCGCTTTTTGTCTACTTAATTTTTCTTCTTCTGAAATCATTTTTATCTCCTTAAGGAGTCCAATATCTCACCTACCCCAAATCTAGATAAAATCCCCATTCCCCTTTACAACTTGCCTGAATGAGCGGCGAAGTGGCTAGGAGAATTTTTAGTGTTTGAGTCCCCATTTTGCCACGCAGTGGCGGTTAAAATGGGAGCGAGTTTAAAAATTCTCCGTCTGCCACTCCGCGAAATGAAGATTAGCAAGTTGTCAGGGGGTGTGTTCTTTGCCTACTTTCTTACACAAGTAAGAAAGTAGGTCGCCTTTAGGCGAAATCTAAACTTGCCAAAGAAATTAACTGGATAAGCGGCATAATGTTGAATCAATCGAACATCCAACCTACCTCAAATCTAGATAAAATCCCCCTTCCCCCCTTTACAACTTGCCTGAATGAGCGGCGAAGTAGCTAGGAGAATTTTTCGTGTTTGAGTCCCCATTTTGCCACGCAGTGGCGGTTAAAATGGGGGCGAGTTTAAAAATTCTCCGTCTACCACTCCGCGAAATGAAGAACAGCAAGTTGTCAGGGGGTGTGTTCTTTGCCTACTTTCTTACACAAGTAAGAAAGTAGGTCGCCTTTAGGCGAAACCTAAACTTGCCAGTAAAATGAAGAAATCAACCTTTAGATCAAAACCCAAAAATCAACACAAGGCGCAGCCGTAATATTTAAGCGAAACCCCCAAAATCTACCCCTTACGCCACGTCGTGCCGTTAGCACCATCCTCAATCACCACGCCCATAGCAGCTAGCTTATCACGTGCGGCATCGGCGGTTGCCCAGTCTTTATTGGCTCTGGCTTGATTACGTTGTGCAATCAGTGCTTCGATGGTTTTGGTTTCGTCATCGTCAATGCCGGCTTGTAAGAAAGTTTCCGGATCTTGATATAACAAGCCCAATACGCCGGCTAACTCTCTTAAACGTGCAGCAAATGCGTCTGTTTGTGGATCTTGTTCCGCTTTTAATTTGTTTAATTCACGTGCCATATCAAATAGAACAGACAATGCACCCGGCGTGTTAAAATCGTCATCCATTGCCGCTTTAAAGGCTTCGATAAACTGTTCACCACCGGCAGCAGTAGCATTGGCATCAGTGCCTCGTAAGGCGGTGTATAAACGTTCCAATGCTGAATGTGCCAATTTTAAATTCTCTTCGCTGTAATTTAATTGGCTACGATAATGTGCAGTTAATAAGAAATAGCGTACGCTTTCCGCATCATAATGTTGCAACACATCACGAATGGTGAAGAAATTACCTAATGATTTCGACATTTTCTCTTTATCGACCATAATCATTCCGGAATGCAGCCAATAATTGACATAAGCACCTCCGTGCGCACAGCACGATTGGGCGATTTCATTTTCGTGGTGCGGGAACATCAAATCTGAACCGCCACCGTGAATATCAAAATGTTCGCCAAGCTGTTTGCAGTTCATCGCTGAACATTCAATATGCCAGCCGGGGCGGCCTGCCCCCCACGGCGATTGCCAGCTCGGCTCATTCTCTTTTGACATTTTCCATAATACGAAATCCATCGGATTTTTCTTGATATCATTGATCTCAACGCGTGCACCTGCCTGCAATTGAGATAAATCTTGACGGGATAATTTACCGTATTCTGGGAATGAATCGACATCAAACATCACATCACCATTTTGAGCTACATAGGCATGCCCGTTATCGATCAATCTTTGCACCAGTGCAATAATTTCTGGAATATGATGTGTAGCTCGTGGCTCAAAATCAGGACGTTGGATATTCAAAGCATCAAAATCTTTATACATTTCTGCTACCATCCGATCAACCAAATGCTCACAGGTTTCGTGATTTTCTAGCGCACGTTTGATAATTTTATCGTCCACATCAGTGATATTACGCACATAAGTCAAGTGGTAACCTAAATAACGTAAATAACGAGCGATAACATCAAAGCTAACAAAAGTACGCCCGTGTCCAATATGACAAAGATCATAGACTGTTACTCCGCACACATACATTCCAACCTGATTAGGATGAATAGGGGTAAAAATCTCTTTTTCTCGTTTTAATGTATTAAAAATCTTTAACATATTGATGACCTTACTTTTTTACTCTTTAATCTGATCTCTTTCTCACCACGCTGATATCGTGTTTTTTGCAAAAATAGACCACTTTTACATTTTGTGGAATAATAATGCGATTTTTCACATTATTTAAAGGAATAGCTAATGATAATACTACACACTAATTTTGGCGATATTAAAATTGCATTAAATTTTGAAAAGGCACCGATTACCGCAGAAAACTTCTTAAATTACTGCAAAGAAGGCTTCTACAACAACACCATTTTTCACCGTGTAATCAACGGTTTTATGATTCAAGGTGGTGGAATGGAAACCGGAATGAAAGAGAAAGCGACCAAAGCACCGATTCGCAATGAAGCCAATAACGGGCTTAGTAATAAGCGTGGTACTATTGCAATGGCACGCACTTCCGATCCGCATTCTGCTTCTGCACAATTCTTTATCAACGTTGCTGATAACACTTTCTTAGATTACCGAGCAAAACAGATGTTCGGACGTGAAGTCGTACAAGATTGGGGCTATGCTGTGTTCGGTGAAGTGGTTGAAGGAATGGATGTAGTCGATAAAATCAAGGCGGTGAAAACCGGTAATAAAGGTTTCCATCAAGATGTGCCGACAGAAGATGTGGTAATCACTTCCGTTACAGTAGAAGAATAATTTCCTCCTTTTTTATTTTTCATCGATTTTCAGATAAAAAAATGCCGCTTTATCAGCGGCATTTTTACGTCTAGCTACAGGGTGGGCAGTTGCCCACGCTCGTTAGAGGACGTTATTGGTATTGGCTGGATCATCTACTGCAATATAGATAGTAAACGAATTACCCTCTGAGATTCTGCTATAAGTGTACTGCTCATAATGAGTACCTTCTTTCGCATTACTTAACAAAGTTTCATCCGTCACATTCCAGTCTTCAAGTGATTTACTTCCTTCAGATTTGCTCCACTTATTCTTGTCCTCTAATGAAGATTGAACCGTGAGACCAGGGAATTCTGAATCAGTATTCATATTGAATTTAAAATGATTTAACTCGCCTTGTAATTTATCGATCACAATAATATCGTTACCACTACTATGAGTATTAGAACCATCAAAAGTAAAGATAGAATCTACATTTTTCACATCCAAGGTATTAATATAAATATGATCATCACCGCTACCCACGTTAAGATTAGTATTGCACCATACTCCACCAACGATAAGCGTATTATTACCCTCACCGAGATTGATACTGGTTATATCACCACTATCCACCACATATGAAGATGCGTCTTCACGACCTACATTCTCCTTAATGATAACAGTATCATTACCAGCACCAAGGTTAATTGTACTAGCACTATCTTTTATCTCTGCATCAAGTGATCCACCGATAATTACACTATCATCACCCGCACCAGCACGAATATTGGTACTATTGACATTACCACTGATATCAATTGTGTTATTACCGTTACCGAAGTCAAGTGCTTTTTCACCGCCATAATTATTGACATTGATAACATTCCCCTTAACGGTGAAACTATCATTGCCATCACCAGCATAAAGAGCCGTAGTTGCCCAAGCAGCCGGCGCACCTGTATCTTCAGAAACCCCTAATACTTCAATATGGTTATCGCCATCACCTAAATCAAAGGCAACAGCAGCACCTTTATGTAATTGACCTTCAAGCACATATTGACTTGGTCCATACCAAGCAGATTTATATACTTCACCATAAGACGCATTATCGCTGATTACATCATAGAAACGATCCATTGTGCCGTCACTAAAGACACTACCACGCACCTTAATAGTATCATTACCATCACCAAGCAATAACGCAGAGTGACCTTTAATGTCGTAGTTAATATCAATTACTGCACTATCTTTAGAAATAATCAAGGTATGATCTTCCAAAGAATCGCCGACAATCATATGGTCATTACCTGTGCCTAAGTCGATAACATTGGATGACGAATGCTTAGAAACCGTATCACGAATTGAACCACCAACAATAAAGTTATCATTACCGCTACCTAAATTAAAATAATTAGAGTGGTTTATATTAGCATCACCATCAGCAAGAATACCACCGGCTAAAGAAATTTCATCATCACCGGAACCCATATCCACGCGAGCAGTAGTCATAAAGAATGATTCATCACTACGTGAATAGCTATACGGCATATTACCCCATTTATAACTCCATCCTAAATCATTACCATCAGGGTATTCATTATTACCCGCCCAAGGAAGCTCTTTATTATCGAGAATAACACCAGAGACAATAAATTTGTCATCACCTTTACCTGTGAAGAATACTTGGTCTCCATCACCTGCCATACCCATTGCTGGTGAGTAAATTCGTTGTGCTGGTACACCATAACCCCATACACCACGACTTAAGTGAATGGTGTCATTACCGCTCTTATCACCCTCAAGATCACCTTTACTATCAGTATAGATTGCAGTATTAGCCATCACCATCATTGCACTAACAGTATCATCACCGCCTGCCATATCAATGTCTACAACGCGATCAGCACCTTCACCATCAGATGGCGTAACACCATTAATCATACCGGTGAAGCCATCTTGACGCCACTTCCACTTACCATCCGGATCACCACTGAATCCGCTACCATCTGCCATCACAATAAGATAATCGTTGCTATCAGTGGTTCGCATACCATCTGGTGTCGATAACGTATTCTGTTCAAAACGACCTGTTTTGGTCATTAAATCATTATAAGTAGGTGCAACATCAGGCGTAATATCTCCAGTAACACGTTTTGCTGTAATCACATACTCAGGAGTGAGCAAGTTACCTGCTTTATCGACTAAAACATATTTGTATGATCCATAAGGCAATTCAACCGGATCTGTTGCTTCTTTACCTGTGATATAAGTCAACCCGTTAGCTACTTGAATGGCTTGGTTATCAGTATCATTAACCTGACGATGTTTCGCACCATACGCAGGATCGTTGTCTTTTGGATCAAAAACAATATTATTGCCATTAAAGCCAATAGCATCTAAATCAAAGGCAGTATCGACAGTAATATCTTTCAGTGTCTTAGTTGCATTATCTCCACTAACGGCTTTACCAGTTGCACTATCACAAACAGTTGCCACCACATCATATTTTCCGTCTGTCAATAAAGCATTAGCTGCAAAGTGATATTCGCTTTGACCAGCTTTAATCACTTGAGTAAATTCCTCAACAATATGACCGTTTTTACCTTCCGCAATAGCATTATTGATGATTTGAACTTTTAAGGTTTTACCGATAAATTCCTGATCTTCAGGTTTTCCTTGTTCAACACGAACAAGAATATCATCCCAACGATTATCATCAGTAAGTGAACCGTCTTTATTCATCATACCTGAGAATTGGTGAGGGAATCTGTCATAATCCGCTCCCGCTTCTTTCATCAATTGAATTTGGTAATCACGAAGTTGATCAACATCATCACGCACTTCAATTGCTGTAACTTTAGCTCCTTGTAAACGAGTTGATGTATCGCTGACATCTGCCACAATCGCATCACCTGCAGTATTAAATTTCGCCGTTATTTCTATATCCTGACCATCCCTCGGCGCTTTAAATCCAGTAACATCGAAGTAAAAACGACCGTCATCGGCATCATATTTAACCTCAACTGCCTTACCATCAGTGGTTTTTGCACTCACATCATAACCTTTACCACCCGCTTTTTCAGTTACGGTCACAGTGTAATCCCGTGTACCGCTCATTGTATCGGCACCTACTGACACATTGAAAGTACCGCTATTAGCGTGGCTATTAGGCATAAATTCAGCCGGATCAAAGTAAACACGTGCATTCACCGCACCATTGACTAAATCGGTATAACCCAAGACACCATCATTGCCGTCTTGAATTTGTACTTCTGCCAATTTAGGAGCAGCATCTTTTGGTGCCAACGCATCATCTCTACCGCCTGATTTATTGCCAGCATCGGTAACAATTGCTACCACTTGAGTGCCGTCTTTGACATCATTTTGTGGAATAGTCACAGACAAATCTTTAGTTAGATTTTGACCATTCACGCTAGTAACCGTGTCATTGGAAATACTTGGTAACTCATTAGGTTTATCAGAATCCCAACCACCTTTATCATTTTTCGTATAAGTAACAGTATGGTCTTGACCTTGTTCATCTGTCCATTTCACTTCAACAGTTTTTGCTTCTTTTGCTTCCGGCTCGGTTGGCATAGTGATAGTAACACTACCATCCGTTTCTGAAGCGGTAACGGTTGGTACGATTTGATCCAAATTAACATCATAAGTCTCTTCTTTGTTTGGAATCGTTGTTTCCACTCCCTCAAAGCCCTTTTTGCTAACTTTTACTTCCACAGTAACTTTGCCGTCCTTGAAGTTGTTACTGTTAGCATCACTAGTCGCATTATCGGTTAAGTCTTTACCGCTCACTTCCGCTACAAAGATATGATTACCGTCCTTATCCACATTACCAGAGTCGATTGCATCCACTTCTTTGCTGCCTACTTTAACTTTGACACTATTGATAGTTTCACCATCGCCAACTTTCACCGCCACTTTAACTGGCACTTTGTCCTCAGCTGCTTCTACCTTATTAACCACACCGTCACCGGCAACGGTGATAGATGTAATTTCAGTTTCTGCTTTAAAGGCTGTTTTAGGGTCACTCACATTACCGTGTGGATCTTGTGACCAAGTTTCAACGATACCACTAGCCGGAATAGAAAGTTTACCCTCACCATCCACAGTTGGAGCATTTTCATCCGTAGAAGTCCAGCTCTTATCATTATCACCACGGGTATAGGTATATTGCACTTCTTGACCATCTTTAATCACTTTCACTACTACCTGATCGCCTTTTTCATCGTCAGTTACCGTGCTAAGATCCAAAACGAAGTTATCACCCTCAACCTTTGGTTCTACTGTAGATGGAGCTTTGGTATCAATAAAGAACTCATAATGTTGTTCAGCATAATCACTACTTGCAGGATTACTTATAGATCCATTTTTCTTCCAAGTGTCTACTTGTGAACCAGTAATATATTCCACTTTAATTTCATACTTACCGTCACTTAAAGAATGCGGATCACCATATTCACCGTTTGCATTTTTCACTCTAGGTGAAGTTCCTACCGCCACTTCCAAATAGCCATTTTCAATCGCCTGATTGAGGAATGTCAGTCCTGCCCCATCTTTATTGAATTGATAATAAGCTTGGCTCTTGTCCCCATTTGTCGGTATCCATTCCTTACCCTTACTGGAGTTCGCATAGCCACTAAAAGTATTAGTACCGTTTGTATTACCGGATTCTGTACTAGTACTTGAGAAATCAAAGATGTTGGTTTTCTTATCTGAAGCATCCACTTGATAGAGGTGATATACCAAATAAACATCACTGGCTCCCTGATGACTTCCATCGGTGCTATCTCTAAATTGTTGTAATTTCTTCACGATTTCATCCGGCAATAGAATGCGGGTAGTTAAAACACCATCATCTAAATCCGGTTTGGTGACGTAATTATCTTTCGGCTGATCGGAAACTTTAGTAAAGTCTGTACCTTCGACAAACGCATCCAATTTTGCACTGTCCACTTTTGCTGAATCAAAGCCAATATTACCTGCCTGGTCACTTGAGTACACTTTCACAAAGGAAGAAGGCATTATTAAGCTATTATCAAGAGTTACTTTCTCTTGATGATCAAGTGCTTTGCCGTCTGCATCCACCCATTGGTTATCTACTTTTTCATAGATTACAGAGTGGGTTTCACCATCTTTACCGATATAACGAATATCGACTTTTGTCGCATCCTCTTCTATCGGTAAGGTGACCGTTGCCTCACCGTTATCGATAGCTACGTTGACTTTTGGTGCTAAGGTATCAAAAGTTACCTTGCCGTCTTGATTGTCGACCTCATTGCTGGTATCTGCTTTAACCGTAAAGCCACTGCGATCCACAACTGCTTGCAAGTTTAATGTTGCTTCACCATTAGGCACTTTGGCTTCGTTTGAGGCAGTTGGCATAGTCGGATGTTCAATCAACTCGCTCAATTTACCGACAGTTGTTTTAACGGTATAGATTGGATTACCCTGCTCGTCATAGCTAATGTCTGTCACTTTGGCTTTGATTAAATTACCATCTTTACCTTTAAAGCCGATGGTCGCCTCGTCACTATTGGTGCGAATTTCCTCACCAACACCAAGTTCTGCTTTAATTTTGAGGATAACTTCACGCTCTAAATCAGCACTATCGGTTATATCGCCTAAGGAAAGTTCACGTTTGGCAGATTCCGCTCTATTGATAACATTATCACCTTTATAATCATCATTACGATAAAGATCTGCTCCCGGAGGATTACCTGCATTTGCTTCTCTGTCCGCGTTCACTTCAATGCCTACCAAAGAAATTGTCGTTGCCGGAATAAAATCATCAGCTTGTGCAGAAGTGTTACCGGCTGCATCTGTACTTTGTGCTTTCACACCTGTACCTGGCTCTGCTGGAATAAGCACTTTACCATTATCCAAAGTGGCAACACTGCTATCTACTGGCTGACCATCAGCATCCGTCAATTTCCAGTTACCTTCAGCATCTTTTTCAGCAATAAGTTTGGTTTCTGTACCATTTTTATCGACAATACTGATTTCTACTTTATCACCTTGTGCTGCATTGTCCGGTAAGGTAACTTCAAATTGTGGTTTGCCTTCAGTACGTCCAATAGTCGGAGCATCCGGTGGTACTGTATCCATTTCATAAGACTGCTCTTGTTTAGGCAAGGTGGTACCGATACCGTCTTTGCTGACTTTGACTTCTACAGTGACTTTGCCGTCGTTGCTGCCATTGCTGTCTGAAGTAGCGTTTTCGTTTAAGGCTTTAGCCGGTACTTCAGCGGTATAGACAGGTTTACCGTCTGCATCGGTGCCAGTTTGTTTAGCAGGATAGCTGTTATCACCTACTTTAATGGTCACCGTTGCGCTTTCTTCAGCCGGTTTATCCAAAGTGACGGATACAGGTACATTATTGCCATCACCACTTGAAAGATCGCCGGCTTCGTCCGCATTGATGGTATTATCGCCACCGACAGTCACGCTTTCGATGGTGGTATTTGGTTTAAAGCCGGTTGCTTTACCACTATTATTTCCGGAATCATCACTGGTTTGTGCTTCAATAGTTGAGCCTTTGTCCGCAGGTACGGTAACAGGCTCAGTGACTTTGTTGCCGTTTTCGTCAGTCCAGCCATCATCTCCTTTAGTATAGGTGTGAGTGTTTTGGCTACCGTCTGGATGAGTCACTGTCACATCGACTTTATCGCCTTTGCCGGCATCATCCGGTAAATCGACTGTGAAGCCATCATCACCAGCATCAGTAATACTTGGGCTTGAACCGACTTGGGTATCCACTGCAAATTGAATTGGTTCAGGGTTAGTAATACCTTCTTTAGGCGCACCATTGCTATCGGTGATTTCAACCTTGATGCTGGCATCCGGTTTGCTTGGGTCAACACTGTTAACTGCATTGATTTTGTCATATGGCACAGAAACGGAAACTTGTTTCGCATTAATTATTTCCTGAGTCACATCAACAGAAATAGGCGTTTCTTCTCCTTTAGGATTAGTGTAGATAACTTTAACTTTATCACCTACAATAAGCCCTTCTGGTAACGTAACAAGGATATCTACACCACCAACAGCATCTTGAGCATTAATAATTTCATCGCTACCCGGTGTTACGCCCTCAACCGAGAAGTCAAAGCGTTGTGGGACGGTGCTATTTGCTTCATCGCCGGTATTGCCTGCTTTATCGGTCGCTTGTGCAGTGATGTCGCTATTTGGTTGTAATTTATCCGTTGAAATAGTAACTTGTTTACCGCCTTTGCCATCATCTACGATTTCAAAGCCCGGATTATTATCGGATGCTGTCCAGTCACCATTCTCATCTTTAGTAAAGGTCACTTCGGTTTCTTTACCGCCTTCTGGAGTGACTTTGATCACTACTTTATCAGTATCCGCATCAGCACCGGTATCAGGTAAATCAATAGTAACTTTGTCACCATTTGTTTCAATAGTTGGTGCAGACGGTGCGGTGATATCAACGGTATAATCCCCTGATTTTTCCGGTAAACTTTGTGCACCACCGCCTACTTGAGAAGAAACTTCTACTTTAGCAGTCACTTTTCCGGCTAAATCTTCACCGGCGGCAGTTTTTAAGTCAGTCGCTTTTACCGTACCTTTGAAGATTAAATTGCCGTCTGCATCTTTACCGGCTGCAACTAAGGTATTGTCGCTCGCTTGTGGATCGTAAGTTAGGGTTTTAACACTACCCTCAATGCTTACAGTGACTTTAGATACACCTTCGGTACCGACGGTTTTTACCACTACGGTAATTGGAATATCTTTGTTGCTGTCGATTTCGGCTTTATTAATCAATGCATCGGAATCCACGCTCACCGCTTCAATGCTTGAACCCGGTACAAACACGACAGCCGGATCGCTACTGTTGCCGTTTTCATCGGTAGCAACTACGCTGACGGTTTCACCAGGATTAATGTTGACTGTTGGATTGCCGCCTTGATCGATAGTGATGCGTGGATCATCGCTTGTCCATTTACCGTCCTCATCTTTAGTTAAGGTGATGGTGTCTTCATTACCGTCTTTATCGGTAATTGTCACATCAACGGTTTGCGCATCACCTAGGCTATCTTTATCCACTACCACAGTATCATTGATGCCATTACCATCGGTATCTTCGGCGGTGGTTGTCGGTGTGTTTGGAGCGCTGGTATCGATATGAATATCGGTAAACTCTTTAGGCGCACGTGTTGTGTCGCTTGGTGTGACTTTGATGTCGACATCTTTGCCATCTAAGCCCTCAATATATTCTTTAGGAATAATTACACTGAGATTACCGTTATCATCAAGCTTGGCCTCATATTCTTTTGATCCACTGACACCTTGTGGCGTAACCGTCACTTTTGCAGTTTCACCCTCTTTAAATGGGGATTCAGGATCAGGAGTGACAGTGACGACTACCCGCCCGCAGCGTCTTCGGCATTAATCACGTGATCATCACCATTCACCCCTTCGATAATCACATCATAACGATTAGGCACGGTGACAGATGAAGGTTGGTCTTGTGTATTGCCGGCATCATCTTTAGCCACCGCAGTGACAGTTGAGCCCGGAGTGAGTTTATCTGTATCAATAGTGACAGTGCCGTCCTCATTGGCTGGATAATTTGGATTATCCGAAGTCCATTGACCATTTTCGTCTTTGATATAAGTAACGGTCGTGGTTTGTCCACCTTCTGGAGTCAGTGTTACTACAACAGTGGTCACATCAGGGCTATTGTTTTCAGCTAAATCAATAGTGATTACATCGTCACTGGTGTCAACATTACCCTTGTCATCAAGTGTCACACTTGCATTATCATCAAGCTGTGTATCCACATCATAGCTGCCTGCTTTGCTGACAGTGCCAGTTTGTGAGCCTACTTGAGGATTTTCGTATTTTAAGGTGGCTTCAACATCGATGGATTTACCTTTGCCATCAGCTGTAATATCTAAGCTGTCTTTAGGCACAATGAGGGTAAAGGTGCCGTCACCATTGTCTTCAACATTGTTGGCAGGAATTTCTGTGGTGTCATTTACTTTGAATGATTCTACGGTTTCGCCATTTTTAAGGTCAACACTGACCACAACGGATACGGTAGATCCTTCTAAATCTGATGCGTTCAACACACCATCATCAACACGAACAGCCGTAATCTCACTACCGAATTGATGCGTAACTATATCTGTTTTGCCATCGCCATCGTTATCTGTTGGCGTATTACCGCTAGCATCGGATTCCTCTTTGTTTGAAATGCCATCACCATCGGTATCTTCATCACCGTCGTTTTTACCGTCGTTGTTAGTATCTGGATTGCGTGGGTCTAAACCGGCTTCTTTTTCATCGGCATTGTTTACACCATCGCCATCAATATCGGTATCTTTATAATCCGGAGTACCGTCATCGTCAGTATCTTTTGGCTTGGTTGGATTGCCGTTTTCGTCTTTACCTTCGATGATATCAGAAGTGCCGTTACCGTCTTTGTCGGTAATAGTGTTGCTGTCAGGGTTGGATTCTTCGGCATTGGTTTTACCGTCACCGTCAGAATCTTCGTCACCATCCTTCACGCCATCACCATTACTATCTGGATTGCGGGGGTCTAAGCCAGCAGCATTTTCATCGGCATTGTTTACACCATCGCCATCGATATCGGTATCTTTATAATCCGGAGTACCGTCATCGTCAGTATCTTTTGGCTTGGTTGGATTGCCGTTTTCGTCTTTACCTTCGATGATATCAGATTTACCGTTACCGTCTTTGTCAGTAATTTTATCGCTGTCCGCATCGGATTCGTCTTTATTAGGTTTACCGTCACCGTCAGAATCTTCGTCACCGTCGTTTACGCCATCACCATTGGTATCCGGATTGTGTGGATCTAAGCCGGCAGCAATTTCATCAGCATTATTGACACCATCACCATCAATATCGGTATCATCTTTGTCCAAAAGTTTATCCGCATCAAGGTTATCGTCTTTTGCCACAACACTAATTTCTTTACTAGGTTCACTCTTTGGTGCTGTTGCTTTGTTATCATTTTGTGCGCTCAAAGATGTACCATCTGCCACTGCATCAGGAGCAAAGGTAATCTTGCCGGTTTGGCTATCGATAGTAACCAACGGGTTATTTAAGGCTTGTTTGCCTGCATCATCTTTATACAAGCCCCATGTACCGTCTTTGTTGACGGCATAAATTGTTGTTTGTGTACCTGCACCATCTTTGCCATCTTCTGGTGTATAGTTGATAGTCACGCGATCGATGTGTGATGCTCCATTGCCTAATGGGTCAATTTCTACCCCACCAGTATAACGAGTCACACCATCTTCACCCACTTTGCTTGAATGCGTTACCGTAGGATCAGCGGGTTGATTCACATCAGAAACACCATCGTTGTTTTCATCTGTTTTACCTGGTTTTGTGGTATCAGATTCGTCTTTGTTTGAAATACCGTCACCATCGGAGTCCTCATCACCGTCTTTTACTCCGTTATCATCACTGTCATCTTTGCTTGAATCTAAACCCGCATCTTTTTCATCGGAATCATTAACGCCATCATTATCGACGTCGTTATTATTCACGTCATCTTCGCCGTCTTTTTTGCCATCACCGTCGGTATCAGGGTTAAAAGGATTAGTGCCATTGTCTTTTTCATCTTTATTGTCGACACCGTCACCGTCTTCATCTTTATTGCCGTCGGTAATATCAGGTTTACCATCGCCATTACGGTCGGTGGTGGTGTTGAGATTAGGATCTGACTCTTCTTTGTTGGTTAAACCATCATCATCAGTGTCTTTATCGCCATCCGGTGTGCCATTTGTATTTGGATTTTTCGGATCTGTGCCTGCTTCTTTTTCATCAGCATTATTGACACCATCACCATCGATATCGGTATCAATATCATCACGAATACCGTCACCATCTTGGTCTGGCAAGACTTTACTTGGGTCGTCCTCATTTACAAATGGATCTGTGCCGTTTTTAACTTCAGTTTTGTTATCAACACCATCCCCATCAGAGTCTTCGTCACCATCGTTTACGCCATCGCCATTGGTATCCGGATTATGCGGATCTAAACCACTGATATCATCACCATCTTTGTTTTCCGGATCGTTTTTCTCTACATCATCCGGTAAACCATCGTTGTCGTCGTCCGGATCAACATCATCTGTTAAACCATCCGCATCGTGGTCATCTTTTGGTGCAGTTTCTGTAACGGTTTTACTTGGATTTTGGGCATCGTCATTTTCATTGTGGACAGAAATAGTCGGACCATCAGCAATTGCATCAGGTTTGAAAGTAACTTCGCCTGTACCTTGATTGATAGAAATGCCTTTGTCGGCTAACTCATCAGCAGGAATAATGTTGCCGTCTTCGTCAGTCATCACCCAAGTGCCATTATCATTTTTGGCAATAATGGTTGTTTCTTCACCTTTACCATCATTACCATCTTCCGGTGTGTAGGTAATTACGGTTCTATCAATATGCGTATTACTATCTTGTGCCGGTGTTACTTTGATGCCACCTGTTTCGCGCTCTTGACCATCAGGACCTTTTGCTGTGGTTTTAGTGATGACAGGATCAGCAGGTTGAGTTAAATCAGAAACACCGTCATTGTTTTTATCGGTAATTCCAGACTGGTTAGGGTTGGATTCATTTTTGTTTGGAATACCGTCACCGTCAGAATCTTCATCACCGTCCAAAATACCATCACCGTTAGTATCTGGATTATGTGGATCTAAACCGGCTGCTCTTTCATCAGCATCATTAACGCCGTCGTGATCGCTGTCGTAATCGCTTGGATGGCTGTTATTGCTGCTTGAGCCACCGCCTGAACCGCCGCCGGATCCGGCTGCAATCGCACCGGCTGCGCCGATACCGCCTAAAATCCACCAGAATAACATTCCGCCACGATCATCTTCGATTGTTCCCACTTCACCGGCGATTAAACCTTCCAATTCGTGGTCAACTTGGGTAATGATCACTTCTCCGTCCGGTGTTGTTTCAGTTGCTGGTACATCTAATTTGGCATAGCACTGATTACCTTCTGAGCAAACGCCCCAGAAATCTTTGATGACAACTTCTACATCTTCTTTGTCGCTGCGAAGAATGAGGTCGTTACCTCGACGAGCCACTTTGATGTCTTCCGGTGTTTTGCCGGTAACGCTGTCGATAAGGTTATATTCTTCGCCAACTTTAGCGGTCACTTGGTAGTGTTGTGCTGCTTTTAAAGCTGTGCGAGAATTTGCGTGTTTTGCAGTAAAGATTAAAGCCATATACATTCCTTCTATAAAATTGGGTTGTGATGGTATTAAAAAATAGAAATTTACAGACTACATAAACTGAATTTGCAAATTTTACTACAAAATTTATAGATTGTTTTGTTTTGTAAATTATTGTATTTAACGTAACGAATATCGCATTTTTTTCTCTCTTTTTTCAAAAAACTGACTGAATTCCGTTTTTTGAACGTTTAATCCTATTAATTCAATCGTTATTTTTCTCTTTCTTTTATTTGAATATTTATTTTGTGATTTACTTAAATTTAGCCTTGTGCTTTCCTACTCCATTTTTCGGGCATAAAAAAACCCTACCGTTTAAGTGATCTGACCCCGAAAAGTTAGACTGTTATTTTAAGGACTGAATTCTGTATTGAACAGGGCTCAGTCCATTTAATTTTAATTGTATTCTTTCCTCATTGTAATAACGAACATATTCTTTGATAACAGATTCAAGTTCTTCAATGCTGTCGAAAGTTTTGCCATAAAAACATTCCACTTTCATCCGACCAAAGAAACTCTCCATCGCGGCATTATCTAAACAATTGCCTTTCCTTGACATACTCTGCACAATATTGTGCTCA
>NZ_KB903701.1 GCF_000379785.1 Gallibacterium anatis DSM 16844 = F 149
CGCCTCATCACCAGGCATCTCTACCAAGATGCCGTGGACAACGCCAATGCAGTGAGAGTATCGAGGCAGGGCAGAAAACTTTACCANCGCCGAGCAGAAACCGTAGAGCGCAGCTTTGCGGATGCCAAACAACATCACGGANATCGCTATGCTCGTTATAGAGGATTATCCAAAGTGCAAATGCAATGCTTCCTTGCGGCAATGGCACAAAATATCAAGAAAATTGCCCTNGTGGTATGGGCTATTTTGTCTTATTTATGGCGTCAATTTTACTTGTTTGAGGCATGGGTAAAACAATCAGCGAAAATGACCGCTTGCCCAGTTATCTGAAAGGAAAAGCAAGCGAAAAGTAACAAAGTAAAAAAAACAAACCCACTTTTATCAAATGATTTTGGAAAGGTGGGTTTGTCAGCGGTCTGAGACCGCTTTAATAGCGGTCTTTTTTGTTGTTGTAATGCGCACGAACGGGTTAAGCAAAATTAAAACTTTGTAGAACCGATAATGGAAAACGTTTTCCGGTAAGATAATCCTGTAAAGCCTGCCAAACCAACGGATTACGAGCTGCATTACCGGGCTGTTGAATATAATGCTGAAATTCATCAATTGTCAGTCATAATGCCCCACTGATGTCGCTGTCGTGCGGTTGTGTTTCTAGGCATTGCTCCAGTTCGACAATAAAAACAAAACGGAAATAATCTTTCCCGGAACGAGGTGCGTGCCACTGATAAACTCCTAATAATTGCTGCATTTCGGCAGTAATACCGGTTTCTTCAAACAATTCACGTTTTGCCCCTTCTAATAAAGTTTCATTTTCCTCAAGATGACCGGCGGGCTGATTGAGTGTCATCTTGCCATATTCAAACTCTTCAACAAATAAAAACTTATCCTGACAATGCACAACGCAAGCCATTGTAATACGTGGATTTAACATAGTTACTCCTTAATTTTAAGTTTTAAACGAGTCAATAATTGTTCTATTTCGTTTGAATTTAATGAATAACTGCAGCCAAGTTGCAGTTGGGGAAAATCGAAAAGATTCAAACCTGCGGTTGCTATGCGGATTAGGCGTAAAGTTGGGTAACCGATATGTGCGGTCATTCTCCGAACTTGACGATTTCTACCCTCGTGAATAGCGATCTCTAACCAGCTGGTCGGGATTGTTTTTCGCTCTCTAATTGGTGGATCGCGTTGCCATAAATTTTGCGGTGGCGGAATGAATTTGACTAGCACCGGCAGTGTTTTGCCGTCTTTCAAGATAACGCCTTGCCGTAACGCTTCAAGATCTTGCTCAGATGGAACGCCCTCCACTTGAACCCAATACGTTTTTTTTGATTTAAATGCCGGTGTGGTTAATCGATGTTGAATTTCGCCACAGTTAGTTAATAATAGTAAACCTTCGCTATCACGATCCAAACGTCCGCAAGGATAGATATCAGGAATATGAATAAAATTTTTTAATGTTTTGCGCCCTTGTTCATCAGTGAATTGTGTCAATACGTCGTATGGTTTATTAAAAAGCACTACTTTAATTTGTTCTAACTGCAATTTTGGCTTTTCAGTGTGCCGATAACCTGTTTTTTTATGATGGGGATAAAATTTTTTCATAATAGTTTTTAAAAAAATGTTAAAAATGTGATGTAGTTAACTTGTCTATTATGCAGTTTATTTTATACTAAAAGCCGTTTTCTGTATTACTGATTGCATTTACTTTTGCAAAGGGCAAAGACAATCAGCGATTTTCTTTTTTTCTAACTGAAAAGGGCAAATTATGCAAACTCATATCCAAAAACCAACTCAAGGCGAAAAAATTCAACTCAATACAAATGGTCAATTAACTGTTCCGGATCAACCGATTATTCCTTTTATCGAGGGGGATGGTATTGGGGTTGATGTTACGCCGGCAATGAAAAAAGTGATTGATGCCGCTGTTGAGAAGGCTTACGGCGGTAAACGTAAAATTCAGTGGATGGAAATTTATGCCGGTGGTAAGGCAAATCAATTATATGGTGGTGACACTTGGTTGCCAGATGAAACCGTTGCGGCGATTCGTGAATACCACGTTGCCATTAAAGGGCCGTTGATGACCCCGGTCGGTGGCGGTATTCGTTCTTTGAATGTGGCGATGCGTCAAGGTTTGGATCTTTATAACTGCTTGCGTCCAATTCGTTATTATGAAGGTACGCCAAG
The DNA here is from genome assembly GCF_000379785.1 of Gallibacterium anatis DSM 16844 = F 149. Lineage (GTDB taxonomy): Bacteria > Pseudomonadota > Gammaproteobacteria > Enterobacterales > Pasteurellaceae > Gallibacterium > Gallibacterium anatis. The sequence goes on from NZ_KB903701.1 coordinate 2,188, forward strand.
CCCGGTTAAACATCCTGAATTGGTTGATATGGTGATTTTCCGTGAAAACTCTGAAGATATTTATGCCGGAATTGAGTGGGTTGCCGGTTCAGCAGAAGCTAATAAGGTGATTGAGTTTTTACAAAAAGAGATGGGCGTGAAGAAAATTCGTTTCCCTGAAGATTGCGGAATTGGGGTTAAACCGGTTTCAAAACAGGGTACACAACGTTTAGTACGTGCTGCATTGCAGTATGTGATTGATAATAATCGTGATTCTTTAACTATTGTACATAAAGGTAATATTATGAAATTTACCGAAGGTGCATTTAAAGAATGGGGTTACCAAGTGGCGGCGGAATTCGGGGCAACTTTAATTGATAAAGGCCCGTGGATGAAATTGACCAATCCGAAAACCGGCAAAGAAATTGTGATTAAAGATTGTATTGCGGATGCTTTCTTGCAGGAAGTTCTTCTTCATCCGACAGAATATGATGTGATTGCAACATTAAACTTGAATGGTGACTATATTTCTGATGCGTTAGCAGCTCAAGTGGGCGGTATCGGTATTGCGCCGGGAGCAAATATCGGTACAGAAGCAGCGATTTTTGAAGCAACCCACGGTACTGCGCCGAAAATTGCTGGTAAAAATATCGGTAATCCGGGCTCATTGATTTTAAGCGGTGAAATGATGCTTCGTCACTTAGGCTGGTTTGAAGCCGCAGATTTGGTGGTGAATGCCGTTTCTAAAACGATTGCCAATAAGACAGTAACCGCAGATTTCGCAGATATGTTGGAAGGTGCAACTTTACGTTCTACCGACGGCTTTGCTGATGATATTATTGCCAATATGGCATAAGCACTTCACTGAATTGATATCGTTTGAAAAAGTCTTGCTTTTGCTAAATGAAAGCAAGACTTTTGTTTTGGGAAATTTTTTGATGGTCTGATTATTGATTGAGTTGTTTGTATTTATCCACCCAAAGTGCAGTTGCACCACAAACTGCAACCGGCATTACGATGAAATTTAATAACGGAATAAATGTACAGGCGGCAACTAAACTGCCGAAAGTAACATTCAATACACGATGTTGAGTTAATTGCTGCTGCATTTGTGGAAAGGCGATTTTGTGGTTATCAAACGGATAGTCGCAGTATTGAATGGCGAGCATCCACGCGGTGAACAGGAAAAACAGCACAGGAACAATAGTTTGCCCGATAGCCGGAATAAACCCGAGAATAAAGAGCAAAATGAAACGTGGCAAGCTGTACCATAATTTTTGCCATTCACGTTTCATCATTCGAGGTAAATCTTTGATGAAATCCATAATGCCATCATCATTGCCTTGTTGTTTGGTCAGTAACAATTCCACTTTTTCCGCAAGCAGCCCATTAAATGGAGCAGCGATAAAACCGGCTAATGTGGTAAAAATAAAATAGTAGACTAATAGAATCATAATGACGGCTAAAGCAGTAATAATGTAATTTAGCCAATCCAACCACGCCGGCATAAAAGAGAGCATCCAAGTGGTTAAATCACCGATTTGATTCATTAACAACCAGAAGACAAAGCTAAGCAACACGATATTGAGCACAATGGGCATAATGACGAAGCGTTTTAACCCTTTTTGGCGAATTAAATGCCAGCCTGTTACAAAATAGTGCCAGCCTTGTTCGATTTCTGAATAATTCACGATATTTTCCTTATTTTTAATGTGATAAATAATGTTTTAAATCTGCTAATGCTTGATGTGCGTCAGCTACGCCTAAATCATACATTGCTTGAATTTTGACAGGATCTTTCTCAATTCGTTTAATCGGCAACGTTTTTGAGGGTCTAAAGACAAAAATTTCTCCTTTTTTATCGGCTTCGATCACCTGTTCAACACGTTGATTATAATTGAGATAACGTTGTGCCAAGCTAGCGACTAAATTTGGGTATTTCGCATAAAACAGTTTAAATAATAATGGATTAACCGCTTTTTTACGATATTCCAAAGGGCGCGTCAGGATAACAATGATTTTGTCATAGCCTAATTGTCGACATTTTTCTAACGGGATACTGTCGGCAATGCCGCCATCCAAATAGCGTTTGCCATCAATTTCAACCATTCTAGAAACAAAAGGCATTGCGGAAGTGGCACGTAAAACTTCCATTTGTTCAAAAATATGCGAGAGCTTGACATATTCAGCCTGACCGGTATCGACATTGGTCAGTGTGGCATAGAAATCAATGCCGGAATCAATAAATGCTTGCTCATCAAAACGATCGATATTTATTGGCAAATCATAAAAAGCGAAATCTTTGTTTACGATATTGCCGGTGGTGATTAAGCTGTGTAACCCCATATAACGTTTGTCATTCAAATATTTCAAGTTGTAACGTAACGCCCGACCTTTCTGTTTTGAGGGATAATTTACGCCGAATAACACACCTGCCGACACGCCGACAATACCATCGACGTGAATATCCTGTTCTAAAAAAACATCTAAAATACCGGCGGTATATAGCCCTCGCATTGCCCCGCCTTCTAATACCAGACCTACTTTCATTTTTCCCTCTCTATTTTGTGGATTTTTGATCTTAGCGATAACTTTATGGAATGTCTATGTAGGTTTTTGCAAACAAGAAGGAAAAAATATGGTAAGCTAATAGGCGTTTACGCTACAATAATCAACGTTTTAGCCATAAATAAATTGGGTGAGTTACAATGGATTTACAGCAAATTTTAATTATGCTTGGAGTGCTTGCATTAGGCGTTCTAATCGGGCACGGAGTTTGGTCTAGCCGTCGTGAAAAAGCGCAGTTTGTAAAATCTGCCCAGCAATTTGAGCGTCAGCATCGTCCGCCGCATTCACCACAACAAGCACAGGCTTCGGTTTATGGTCAGGATGTACAAACACCGCATAATCCCTATTCTCAAAATGTAGCGCCGGTAACTCGACAACCTCAGCAAGCGAATTATGGAATGGCACAACAACCGATGCAACAACCGGTTGATTCAGTTCAACCTATGGCTCAACCTTCGCCGTATCAAACCCAATTACCATTGGATGAACAGGAAACGGTAGCACCAAGTTATGAAGAAAGAACGGCAAGAAGTGTTGAGAGTATTAAAATTACATTGCCAAATTCAACAACGCAAACTCAGACCAATAATGTTGAAACTGTAAAAATGAATGCGTCTGTGCAAAATTCAGTGTCTTATGAAGCGCCGAAAGAATCGGTTGCCGAACCAATTTCTCAAGTGGAAGCGAGAGCGGTATATCAACAGCAGCAGGAAAATGTTGTGCAGGCAGAGCCGGAGCAACCTCAGCAACGTGTTGCTACTGAAGAACAGAGCAGTGTCATTGCAAATGAAGCACCACAGAAAAAACCTGATTTTATTATGTTGTATGTGGTTGCACCGGAAAATCGTCAATTTTATGGTGTTCATATTCAAGAGATTTTGGAAGAGCTTGGTTTTATTTTCGGGGAATACAATATTTATCACCGTCATTTAGATGTAAATATGGTGAAAAGTCCGATAATTTTCAGTGTGGCAAATATGGTGCAGCCCGGAACATTTGATCCTAACAATATGGAGAATTTTTCTACGATTGGCTTAACATTATTTATGCGATTGCCGTCTCCGGCGAGTGATATTGTGAACTTTAGAATGTTATGTCGAGCAGCGGAAACATTGGCAGAAAAATTGAATGGTTTCGTTTTAAATGATAAACGTGAAATTTTTGATGATAACAGTCGTGATCGCTATTTGCAGATGTTGGGAGCGCCTAATTCTTAAAGTAGTTGAGCAGAAATAGCGGATATAAAAATAGCACCTTTGCGGTGCTATTTTTTTGCTTATTTATTGGTTAATGCTGTCATTAAACCGGCTCTAAATCTCCACAGAAACGATAACCTTCGCCGTGGATAGTCGCAATAATTTCCGGTGTATCCGGATGTTCTTCAAAGTGCTTACGAATGCGACGAATGGTGACATCCACCGTTCTGTCATTCGGTTTCAAATCACGACCGGTCATTTTTTTCAATAGATCATCGCGAGTTTGAATTTTACCCGGGTTTTCACAGAAGTGAAGCATTGCACGAAATTCACTGCGTGGCAGTTTTTGCGCTACGCCATCAGGATTAATCAATGTACGGCTGTTAATATCTAATGTCCAACCGTTAAATTGATATTTTTCAATATGTTTTTGGCTATTTGCATTTTTATCCTGCATTGTGCGTTGTAACAGATTGCGAGTACGGATAGTTAATTCTCTTGGGTTAAATGGCTTGGTGATGTAGTCATCCGCACCGATTTCTAAACCAAGAATACGATCCACTTCGTTATCACGACCGGTTAAAAACATTAATGCAATATTGTTTTGCTCACGTAATTCACGCGCTAGTAACAAACCATTTTTACCCGGTAGATTGATATCCATAATCACTAAATTTATTTTCTGTGCAGCAAGTTGTTGGTTCATTTGAGCACCATCAACAGCTTCAAATACCCGATAACCTTCTGCTTCAAAAATATTTTTAAGCGTGTTACGTGTCACCGCTTCATCTTCGACAATCAGAATTTTAGGTGTCATAGCTTATATCCTTAAAAATTAAATTTAACAAATCGTTCATCAAATCAAAAAATTGCCCAGTATTTTAACGAGCCGAACTCATTGCGACAATAATAAATGTTAAATTTGTTACATTATAGGGAAATTTTATGATCTAAGTCAGAAGATTGAACAATAATTTTTCCTTAGTATTTCAAAAGAGAAATACTAAGGAATAAGGGCAAATTAATGTTCCCTCGTTTTAAAGAAAACAACGTCCGGATAACGTTCTTGAGTAAGATTTAAATTGACCATTGTTGGCGCAATATAGGTTAAGTTATCGCCACCGTCTAAGGCTAAATGTTGTTCATTTTTGCGTTTAAATTCTTCAAATTTTTTATTATCTGAACATTCCACCCAGCGAGCGGTCGCAACATTGACCGTTTCATAAATTGCTTCTACGTTATATTCCGTTTTTAAACGTGCAACAACAACATCAAATTGCAAAACACCCACCGCACCTACGATTAAATCATTATTAATCAGTGGGCGGAAAACCTGCACCGCGCCTTCTTCGGAAAGTTGAACCAGTCCTTTTAATAACTGTTTCTGTTTTAGTGGATCTTTCAAACGAATACGGCGGAACAGTTCCGGTGCAAAATTCGGAATACCGGTAAATTTCAGCTCTTCGCCTTGAGTAAAGGTATCACCGATTTGGATTGTTCCGTGATTATGTAAGCCAATGATGTCACCGGCGTAACTCTCTTCCACGTGGCTGCGATCACCGGCCATAAAGGTTAAGGCATCAGCGATGACAACATCTTTCCCAATGCGGATATGGCGAAGTTTCATCCCCTTTTCATATTTACCGGAAACAATTCTTAAAAAGGCAACACGGTCGCGGTGTTTTGGATCCATATTAGCTTGAATTTTGAAGACAAAGCCGGAAAAATTTTCTTCGGTAGCTTCTACAGTACGTACATCAGTTTGACGTGATTGTGGCGCCGGTGCCCATTGTGTTAAGCCATCCAGCATATGATCAACCCCAAAATTACCGAGCGCAGTTCCGAAAAATACCGGCGTTAATTCACCTTTAAGGAAAGCATCCAAATCAAATTTATTGCTTGCCCCTTGGATCAATTCCAACTCATCGCGTAACTGTTGCGCTAAATCGTCACCAACAGCTTGATCCAATTCCGGATTATTTAAGCCTTTGATAATACGAACTTCCTGAATGGTGTGTCCTTGCCCGGTTTGGTATAAATAGGTTTCATCTTTATAAAGATGGTATACGCCTTTGAACAATTTACCGCAACCAATTGGCCAAGTGATTGGGGCACAATTAATTTTTAGAACGTTTTCCACCTCATCCAATAATTCCATCGGATCACGAATATCTCGGTCGAGTTTATTCATAAAGGTCAGGATCGGGGTATCTCGTAAGCGAGTGACTTCCATTAGTTTGATAGTACGTTCCTCAACCCCTTTAGCGGCATCGATAACCATCAAGCAGCTATCGACAGCGGTTAATGTACGATAAGTATCTTCCGAGAAGTCTTCGTGCCCCGGTGTATCCAATAAATTCAGCAAACAGTCATTATATGGAAATTGCATTACGGAGGTGGTAATGGAAATTCCACGTTGCTTTTCCATTTCCATCCAGTCGGATTTTGCGTGTTGATTAGAACCTCGACCTTTTACTGTGCCGGCGGTTTTGATGGCTTGCCCATAGAGTAATACCTTTTCTGTGATGGTAGTTTTCCCGGCATCCGGGTGAGAAATAATCGCAAAAGTTCTGCGTTTATTGACTTCTTCTAAGAATGTTTGAGTTGTCATAAAGTAAATATGTTCTTGAAATAAAAGAGATATTCAAAAAAATGACTTTCCCTTCAAGAGCAAAGGGAAAGTCGGACTATTAATAAAATTTATTTGATGGTGACTTTGGCAAATTTGCGTTTACCTACTTGGTAAACGGCAGTAGAAGCAGAAATAACAAGTTTGCTATCTTCTACTTTTTCGCCGTCAATTTTCACGCCACCTTGTTTAATCATACGTAACGCTTCGGATGTTGAAGAGACCAAATCCGCTTCTTTTAATAGGTTGGCAATAGGCATTTCACCTTCAAAAGTGAATTCAGGCATCTCATCCGGCATTGCGCCTTTTTGGAAACGTTCAATGAAAGTTTGTTCCGCTGCATCTGCTGCCGCTTTATCGTGAAAACGTTCGATCAACTCTTTTGCTAAGAGAATTTTTACATCACGCGGGTTACGACCATTGGCAACATCTTGTTTTAATTGAGCAATTTCGTCCAAGGAACGGAAAGAGAGCAGATCATACCAACGCCACATCAATTCATCGGAAATTGACATCACTTTGCCAAACATATCATCAGGTGCTTCGGAAACGCCGATATAGTTACCTAATGATTTTGACATTTTTTTCTCGCCGTCAAGACCTTCCAAAAGCGGAAGTGTGATTGCTACTTGAGGTTTTAAACCGCGAGCTTTTTGTAATTCACGACCAACCAATAAATTGAATTTTTGGTCGGTTCCGCCAAGTTCAACATCTGCTTCTAAAGCAACAGAATCATAACCTTGTAATAAAGGATAGATAAATTCGTGGATGGCGATAGATTGATGATTAGAAAAACGTTTTTTGAAATCATCTCGTTCCAACATACGTGCAACGGTATATTGAGAAGCTAAACGAATCATTCCTTCTGTACCAAGTTCACCTAACCAAGAAGAGTTGAATACAACGTGAGTTTTTTCCGGATCCAAAATTTTATAAATTTGTTGTTTATAGGTTTCCGCATTGCGTAATACATCTTCACGAGTAAGTGGTGGACGAGTGGTGTTTTTGCCGGAAGGATCGCCGACCATACCGGTAAAATCACCGATTAAGAAATAAACTTCGTGGCCTAATTGTTGGAATTGACGCAATTTGTTTAATACAACAGTATGGCCGAGGTGGATGTCCGGTGCTGTTGGATCGGCTCCAAGTTTAATTTTTAATGGACGATTTTCCTTAAGTTTTTCAATAAGATCTTCTTCAGAAAGTACTTCATCTACGCCGCGCTTTAATTCCGCGAGAACTTGATTTATATCTGTCATAACAGTCCCTAAAAAATAAATAAAAATAACGACTTTTCCATTATAAAGGTTATTTATTAAATAGAAAGCATACAAGAGGAAATAGCTGTGCTTTAGGCAAAAAAAAAGCCTCTTTTTGTGGGTAAAAGAGGCAAAGTGTTGGAGTGATTATCAAAATTTATGGTTTAAATATAAATGAAAATAATTCTCAACAAAAGAGGAATTACAAATATTTACATTTGTAATGAATGATAGAACGAAATCAGGTTGTTAATGAGTTATCAAAATGATGTAACTTCTTGTTCAGCTATTTGAAAAATTGCTTTTTTTTATTAAAAAATTGCCCTTTTTTCTTAATTTAGTGATACAGTTAATCGACTTGATCTTAGGCATATTAAGATCAATTTATGGGAGGATAAACACTTATCCTGATGAATAATGAGCTGATTTTTAAGGAATAATTATGCTAATTGGTGTACCTAAGGAGTTGCTCGATAAAGAATGTCGTGTGGCGGCAACGCCTAAAACCGTCCAACAGCTTAAAAAGCTCGGTTTTGATGTGATTATTGAGCAAAATGCCGGTTTTAAAGCAAGTTTTGAAGATCACGCTTTTGCTGAAGCAGGAGCGAAGATCGGGAAAGCCGATGATGTTTGGCAAGCAGACATCATTTTAAAAGTTAATCCACCAACAGACGATGAAATTGCAAAGATCAAAGAAGGTGCAACGCTAATTAGCTTTATTTGGCCTGCGCAACATCCTGATTTAATGAAAAAATTGTCTAGCAAAAAAATTAATGTGCTAGCAATGGATGCGGTGCCGCGTATTTCTCGTGCACAATCATTGGATGCATTGAGTTCAATGGCAAATATCGCCGGTTATCGTGCGGTTGTGGAGGCAGCGCACGAGTTTGGTAGTTTCTTTACCGGGCAAATCACTGCTGCAGGTAAAGTGCCGCCGGCAAAAGTATTGGTTATCGGTGCCGGCGTTGCCGGATTGGCAGCAATCGGAGCGGCTAACAGCCTTGGTGCAATCGTTCGTGCATTTGACTCTCGTCCGGAAGTAAAAGAACAAGTTGAAAGTATGGGCGCCTCTTTCCTTGAAATTAATTATCAGGAAGAAGGCGGTAGCGGTGATGGTTATGCTAAAGTGATGTCGGAAGAGTTTAACCGTCGTGCAATGGCACTTTATGCGGAACAGGCAAAAGAGGTTGATATTATCATTACTACTGCACTGATTCCGGGCAAACCGGCACCGCGCTTGATTACAAAAGAGATGGTTGAAAGTATGAAACCGGGTAGTGTGATTGTCGATTTGGCAGCAGCTACCGGCGGTAACTGTGAACTTTCTAAAGCGGATGAAGTGGTTATTACAGAAAATCAAGTCAAAATTATCGGTTATACCGATTTACCAAGTCGCTTGCCAACTCAATCCTCTCAGCTTTATGGCACTAACTTAGTCAACTTATTGAAACTCTTGTGCAAAGAGAAAAACGGCATCATCAATATTGATTTTGAAGATGTGGTTCAACGTGGCGTTACCGTTATTCGTGATGGTGAAGTGACGTGGCCGGCACCTCCAATAAAAGTTTCTGCACAACCGCAAAAACCGAAAGCGGCAGTGAAAGAAAAAAAAGCAGAGGAAAAACCGGCAAATCCGGCACGTAAATGGGGATTATTAATTACTGCTATCGTGCTATATATGTGTGTGGCTTCGGTTGCGCCGGCAGCGTTTTTATCTCACTTTACCGTATTCGTGCTTTCTTGTGTTGTCGGTTACTATGTAGTGTGGAATGTCAGCCACGCCCTACATACTCCGTTAATGGCAGTAACCAATGCAATTTCCGGTATTATTATCGTTGGTGCATTGCTACAAATCGGGCACGGGCATTTTATTGTCAGTCTGTTAGCGTTTATCGCGATTTTGGTTGCAAGCATTAATATCTTTGGTGGCTTCAAAGTAACACAAAGAATGTTGGCAATGTTCAGAAAAGGTTAAGGAGTCAATGATGTCTGAAAGTTTTGTGCATGCAGCCTATATCATTGCTGCGGTATTGTTTATTATGAGTTTGGCAGGGTTATCCAAACACGAAACTGCAAAAGCCGGTTGTTGGTACGGTATTATCGGGATGACAATTGCGCTATTTACAACAGTATTCGGCCCACACACTCACGGACAGTTTTGGATCATCATTGCGATGATCATTGGTGCTATCCTCGGTATTCGCAAAGCATTGAAAGTTGAAATGACAGAAATGCCGGAGTTGGTTGCTTTATTACATAGTTTTGTTGGTTTAGCGGCAGTGCTTGTTGGCTTTAACAGCTATTTATCTCACGGCGTAACTGATCCGACACTGGAAAATATTCATAATATTGAAGTGTTCTTAGGCGTCTTTATCGGTGCGGTAACTTTTACCGGTTCTATCGTCGCATTCGGTAAATTACGCGGTATCATCAAATCTAAAGCATTGATGTTGCCACATCGTCATAAATTAAACTTGCTTGCGTTAATTGTTTCTTTCCTTTTAATGCTCTGCTTCTTGAATGAACCTGCATTGTTACCATTGATATTAATGACAATTATTGCATTGGTTTTCGGTTGGCACTTGGTTGCCTCCATCGGTGGTGCGGATATGCCGGTTGTGGTTTCAATGTTGAACTCCTATTCCGGATGGGCAGCAGCGGCAGCAGGTTTTATGCTAAGTAATGATTTATTGATCGTTACCGGTGCATTGGTCGGTTCTTCAGGGGCAATTCTTTCTTACATTATGTGTAAGGCGATGAATCGTTCATTTATCAGCGTGATTGCCGGCGGTTTCGGTAATGATGTTGTAGCGAAGAGCGATGAAGAACAGGGCGAATATCGTGAAGTGAAGGCGGAAGAAGTGGCGGAAATGTTGAAGAATGCGAGTTCCGTTATCATCACTCCGGGATATGGGATGGCAGTAGCGCAAGCTCAATATCCGGTAGCGGATATTACTCAAAAATTGCGTGAAAAAGGCATCAATGTCCGTTTTGGTATCCATCCGGTTGCAGGACGTTTGCCGGGGCATATGAATGTGTTGTTGGCAGAAGCTAAAGTGCCTTACGACATTGTGTTGGAAATGGATGAAATCAATGATGATTTCGCCGATACCGATGTGGTATTGGTGATCGGGGCGAATGATACAGTAAACCCAGCCGCACAGGATGATCCTAGCAGCCCAATCGCAGGTATGCCAGTATTGGAAGTGTGGAAAGCACAAAATGTTGTGGTGTTTAAACGTTCAATGAACACCGGCTATGCGGGCGTACAAAATCCATTATTCTTTAAAGAAAATACGCAAATGCTATTTGGCGATGCGAAAGAGAGTGTGGATAATATTCTTAAAGCATTAAATTAATTTAAGCTTAAATAAAAATCAAAGGGTTACTAAAATGGTAGCCCTTTTTTATCTCGTCAATTTTTGTTCGGTTTAGGCAAATAAAATGATGGAACAATGGCAATCTCTTGTTTGTGAAATTGAGAAATCTGATATTTTCTAAAGTTTATTTAATAAACAAGTGATTTTAGAAATATCTTTTGCTTAACGGCAAAATATGATAAAACTAGCCTTCTTTTTTGGAATTATTGATAGGGAAAACTATGTCAAACTTACAACAAATTATTGAAGAAGCATTTGAAAGACGTGCTGAAATTACTCCAACTACAGTGGATGCAGCAACAAGAGCTGCAGTTGAAGAGGTTATTCAAGATCTTGATAAAGGTAAACGTCGTGTTGCTGAAAAAGTGAATGGTGATTGGGTGGTCAATCAGTGGTTAAAGAAAGCCGTGTTACTCTCTTTCCGTATTAACGATAATCAGATTGTCGATGGTGCTGAAACCAAATATTACGATAAAGTACCAATGAAGTTTGCGAATTATGATGAAGCGCGTTTTAAACAGGAAGGTTTCCGTGTGGTTCCACCAGCGGCAGTACGCCAAGGTGCATTTATTGCTAAAAATACGGTATTGATGCCGTCTTACGTCAATATCGGCGCTTATGTAGATGAAGGAACAATGGTTGATACTTGGGCAACAGTCGGTTCTTGTGCACAAATTGGTAAAAATGTTCATTTATCCGGCGGTGTTGGAATTGGTGGTGTATTAGAACCATTGCAGGCAAATCCAACTATTATCGAAGATAACTGTTTTATCGGTGCAAGATCTGAAATTGTGGAAGGTGTGATTGTCGAAGAAGGTTCTGTCATTTCGATGGGTGTGTTTATTGGTCAAAGTACCAAAATTTATGATCGTGAAACCGGAGAGATCCATTATGGTCGTGTGCCGGCAGGTTCGGTGGTCGTTTCAGGTAGTTTGCCAAGCAAAGATGGTTCACATAGCTTATATTGTGCGGTAATTGTGAAAAAAGTTGATGCAAAAACACGCGGAAAAGTAGGAATTAATGAATTATTAAGAACAATTGATGAGTAATTCTCTAAAAATTGTTGTCTAAGAAAAGCCTGTTTTGCAAAAAACAGGCTTATTTTTAATCGATCCTAACGAATGGATTACATCATTAACTCAAGAAGGAATTTGTAATGAAAAAAACATTATTAGCTACATTAGTTTTAGGTACGTCTTTGGCTTTAACAGGTTGTTTTGATAAAGATACTAAAGAATCTGCAACTAATGCTGCTACAAAAGCAGTAGAAGATGTTAAACAAGCAGCAAGTGATGCTAAAGATGCTGCGAAAGAAGCGGTTACTGATGCAAAAGATGCAGCAGCAGCGAAAGTTGAAGAAGCTAAACAAGCTACAGCAGAAAAAGTGGATGCAGCTAAAGAAGCTGTAGGTGAAGTGAAAGATGCGGCAGCAGCGAAAGTTGAAGAAGCCAAACAAGCTACAGCAGAAAAAGTGGATGCAGCTAAAGAAGCTGTAGGTGAAGCGAAAGATGCGGCAGCAGCGAAAGTTGAAGAAGCTAAACAAGCTACAGCAGAAAAAGTGGATGCGGCTAAAGAAGCAGTAGGTGAAGCGAAAGATGCGGCAGCTACAAAAGTGGAAGATGCAGCCAAAGCTGTTGCTGATAAGGCAGAAGAATTAAAAAGCGAAAATAAATAATACCTGACAGTTGTTAGGTTTTACGGATGAAAGCTGGTATTCGGATGAATATCAGCTTTTTTTGTAAGATGCGGAGTGAAACAGATCACGTTAAAACGATCTTAACTGAAATTTTTCAGCGAATTACAGCGGTTTTCAGTTTAGTAAAATGAAAAATAAAGTAAATTTTCGGTTATGACTATGATGAATAAAGAAAAAGAGCGATTTTACGTGGGAAATTGGTGAAAAAATGATAAATGTGACATCTATTTTTGTCACAACAGCCACCAAAACAGCCACCAAAAAAATAGCTATTTTTTCGAGAAAAAATTTCGGTTTTACAGCCACCAAACAGCCACCAAGAGAGAAATTAATAAAGTAACGTTATAAATGAAAAATGTAAGATATTGATTTGAAAGGATATAAATGGTGCCCGGGGCGAGACTTGAACTCGCACAGCTCGAAAGCCGAGGGATTTTAAATCCCTTGTGTCTACCGATTCCACCACCCGGGCAAATATTTATGTTTTATGGAGGCGTGTCCCGGAATCGAACCGAGCTCCACGGATTTGCAATCCGGTGCATAACCTCTCTGCTAACACGCCATTTATTGGAGCGGGAAACGAGGCTCGAACTCGCGACCCCGACCTTGGCAAGGTCGTGCTCTACCAACTGAGCTATTCCCGCATAGTTTTAAATGGTGCCCGGGGCGAGACTTGAACTCGCACAGCTCGAAAGCCGAGGGATTTTAAATCCCTTGTGTCTACCGATTCCACCACCCGGGCGTTTGGAGCGGGAAACGAGGCTCGAACTCGCGACCCCGACCTTGGCAAGGTCGTGCTCTACCAACTGAGCTATTCCCGCTTAGATTAATTATGCTAACAGCATCGCTAATCAACGAGGCGCATTTTACGGAATTGAATTTTTTTGTCAAACGATTATTTTTAATTTCTTGTTTGATTGATGAAAAAAGAAACTCATTAATTAAAGATTAAAAATTAATGCCGTTTTTTTACTCATAAATGTGAATAATTTGATGATTTGCATAGAATCCCTTTTCTGTCATATCAGTTTATGCAAGAATGACGAGCTTGATATAAAAATATTTTAAATTTTATTAGGAATCATTATGGCACAACAATCAATAGATACTTTATTAGTACAGCTGGGCAATCGTACTGATGAAACGACCGGCGCTGTTGCAACTCCCATTCATCTTTCAACTGCATTTGGTCATACCGACATTAAAGGAATTGCCAAAGATAATTTCGACTATATCAGAACTAAAAATCCGACTCGCCAAGTATTGGAAGACGGTATTGCCCGTTTAGAACAAGGCGATCGTGGCTTTGCCTGTTCATCAGGTATGGCGGCTATTCAACTGATTATGAGTTTGTTTACCAGCCCGGATGAGTGGATTATTTCTAGTGATGTTTATGGCGGTACATATCGTTTATTGGATTTTTGTTACAAAAATAATCACGGGGTTAAACCGGTTTACGTCAATACGGCCTCTTTGGAAGAGATTGAAGCGGCAATTACACCGAATACAAAAGCAATTTTTGTGGAAACGCCATCCAATCCATTGATGGAAGAGTGCGATGTTGCCGCCATTGCTAAAGTAGCAAAAGCACATAATTTGTTATTGATTGTGGATAATACTTTTTTAACGCCTGTGTTGTTTAGACCGATTGAGCACGGCGCGGACATTGTTATTCACAGTGCCACTAAATATATCGCCGGGCATAATGATGTGTTGGCAGGATTGATCGTGGCAAAAGGGCAAGAACTTTGTGATCGCCTATATTATATGCAGAATGGTGCCGGTGCTGTATTGGCTCCGTTTGATTGTTATTTAACCATTCGAGGATTAAAAACACTCTCACTGCGTATTGAACGTCATCAACAAAATGCGAAACAAATCGCAGCATTTTTAAATGATTTGGATGATGTTACCGATGTGCTTTATCCGAATAAAGGTGGAATGCTCTCGTTCCGCTTGCGTGAAGAAAAATGGGTCGTGCCGTTTTTGAAAGCATTAAAATTAATTACTTTTGCTGAAAGTTTAGGCGGCACAGAAAGTTTTATTACTTATCCGGCAACACAAACCCATATGGATATTCCGGAAGAGGAGAGAATAGCGCGCGGCGTGTGTAATCGCTTATTACGTTTTTCAGTCGGTCTGGAAAATATTGAAGATATTAAAGCGGATATTCAGCAAGCATTGCAGGCAGCGAAAAACTAGCTTTTCGATAGCACACCGTAGCGTGTGCTATTTTTTTAAACGCTCTCTTGGTCTTATTCAAAATGATTTTATGCTAAACTTAGCTCCTTTTTAAAAGCGTTATTTAGTCGAATGAAAAAATTTCTCATCTTTTTATTGGTTTTAATCGTTAGTGCAGCAGTGGCGGCAACATTGATTTATCGTCATCTCACTCAGTTATTGACATTACCGATTTCGCATCAGCCGGAGCAGTTATTCACGATTGAGAAAGGAACGAGCAGTAAACAGTTTTCCGAGTTGTTATTGCAGCAAGGTTTGATCGACAAAAAGATTTGGGGTTTACCTTATCTATTTAAACTTCATCCGGAATATACTTTGAAAGCCGGCACATTTTCGCTTAAGAATATCAATAATCTTGAGCAATTATTGTTGTTGATACACAGTGGCAAAGAGGCTCAATTTTCTTTGACGTTGCCGGAAGGTACGACATTCCAACAGTGGAAAGCAACATTAGCAGAAGCACCGCATCTTCAACACAGTTTAAAAGATAAAAGTGAAGCCGAAATTTATCAGCTTTTAGCTTTGCCAAAAGAGGCGGTGAAAGTCGGTAAACTTGAAGGTTGGCTTTATCCTGATACCTATTATTACACAGCGAACTCAAGCGATCTTGCCTTGTTAAAACGTGCTGCGGATAAAATGCAGAAAACCTTGCAGCAGGCGTGGGCGCAACGAGATAAATCTTTGCCGTTAAAATCGGAATATGAGTTGTTAATTTTAGCCTCAATTATTGAAAAAGAGAGTTCTATTGTGTCGGAACGTCCACAAATTGCCTCTGTTTTTGTCAATAGATTAAAACGAGGTATTAAGTTGCAGACCGATCCGACTGTAATTTACGGTATGGGTGAGCATTATCAAGGCAATATCCGTAAGCAAGATTTGAACGAGGCAACACCATATAATACCTATATTATTGAAGGATTACCGCCTACACCGATTGCAATGCCGGATAAATCATCATTGGAAGCAGCAGCAAATCCGGCGGATACGGATTATCTCTATTTTGTTGCTGATGGCAGCGGTGGGCATAAATTCAGCCGTTCATTAAATGAACATAATCGCGCGGTGCAGCAATATTTACGCTGGTATCGAAATTGGAAAGCACAACAAGGAAATAAAGAATGACAGCAAAATTTATCGTACTGGAGGGCTTGGAAGGCGCCGGCAAAACCAGTGCAAGAGAGACCGTAGTGGCTGTACTGAAAGAACTAGGTATAAAGGAGTTCGTATTCACGCGTGAACCGGGTGGCACACCACTGGCGGAGAAATTACGTCAATTAATCAAGCAGGGCGAAGGTGATGAAGTTATTACTGATAAAGCAGAATTATTAATGCTTTATGCTGCCCGAGTTCAGTTGGTGGAAAATGTGATTAAACCGGCATTGAAGCAAGGTAAATGGGTTATCGGTGATCGACACGATTTGTCATCACAGGCTTATCAAGGCGGCGGACGTGGTTTGGACGCTAATTTGCTGATGACCTTAAAACAGGCGGTGTTGGGTGATTTTATGCCTGATTTAACGCTCTATTTAGATGTTGATCCTGAAATAGGATTGGCAAGAGCGCGTAGTCGAGGGGAATTGGATCGTATTGAACAGCAGCAGATAGATTTTTTTCAGCGTACTCGGCAGCGTTATTTGCAGTTGGTTGAGGCGGATGAGAAAAGTGTTACCATTGATGCCAATTTAGACTTTCCTGAAGTAAACAAACAACTTAGACAAGCAATTACGCAATGGTTTCAACGACAGAAATAGCGGATTTACCGTGGATATTTCCGATTTATCAGCAAGTTACGCAGGCATTTTCCGCCGGTTACGGTCATCATGCACTGTTAATTCGCAGTGCTAATGATAATGGTGCCGAGCAATGCTGTTTTGCATTAGCGCAATGGTTGTTGTGTGAAGATAAACAGGCGGCGCAAGCGGCTTGTGGGCATTGCCGTCAATGCCAACTTTTTTTGCACCATTCTCACCCTGATTTTTATTTGATTCATAGTGAAGAAGGTAAAAAAATCAGCGTTGATACGATTCGTGAAGTGACGGATAAACTCTCACGCCGCAGTCAGCAGCAGGCAGCAAAAGTGGTCTATCTACAAGGCGTGGAACAGCTGACGGAAGCAGCCGCTAATGCATTGTTGAAAACGTTGGAAGAGCCGACAGAAGATAGCTATTTTATTTTGCAGACGAATGTCGAACATCGTGTGTTGGCAACGATTCAGAGCCGTTGTCAGCAATGGGCGTTGCCATTACCGACAATACCGCAAGGCATAGATTGGTTACAACAGCAAGGCTTTTCTGATGTTGAGCAAATGAAAACAGCATTATTGATGAATTATCAACGCCCATTTGCGGCAAAAATCAGTTTAGAAAAGGGAGAAATTGCGCAACGGCTCACCTTTTTACGGCAATTCTGGAAATTTTATCGCAATAAAAATGTACTTATGTTGTTGCCTTATTTTGAAGCAGAACAATCAGTTACACAGCTTAATTGGCTGGAAGCTTTTTTGTTGGATGCTTTGAAATGCAGTTTGCATATTGATCAAAATTTGTTATGCCGAGATTTACAATCCGGTATCAGCGCATTTGCGCAGGCGGTGCCGACATTAAAAATTTATCGTGCGTTGCTGATTGTGCGACAAATGCGAGCGGATTTAATGTCGATTAACGGCGTCAATCAAGAACTGATTATTACAGATGGACTTATTAAAATTATAGAACAGGTATTTGAAGGTTAAAAAATGTTTATTGTAGATTCCCATTGTCATTTGGACGCATTGGATTATGACACGTTGCACAAAAATGTGGATGATGTGTTGGAAAAAGCGAAACAGCGAGATGTGAAGCACTGTTTAGCTATTGGTGTCGGCATTTCTCGTTTTCATCAGTTACAACAGCTGTTATCGCATCGTAATGACATTTCTTACTCTTGTGGCGTGCATCCATTGGATATTGGCGAAGAGGTATTCGACAGCGCTAAATTGAGAGAGATTATTGCCTTGCCGGAAGTGGTGGCAGTGGGTGAGATTGGGCTAGATTACTATTACAGTGCAGATAATAAGCAGGAACAACAAGATTGCTTTGCACAGCAGATTGAGATTGCCAATGAATTTAACAAGCCGGTGATTATTCATACCCGTTCTGCCGGAGAGGATACCATTCGCTTGTTGCAGCAACACCACGCTGAACGTTGCAGCGGTGTAATTCACTGTTTTACGGAAAATCAATGGTTTGCCGAGCAGGCGTTGGCATTAGGTTTTTATATTTCCGTTTCCGGTATTATTACCTTTAAAAATGCGGAAGATATTCGCCAAGTGATCCGTCAAGTGCCGCTTGAACGTCTATTAGTGGAAACCGATTCGCCTTACCTTGCACCGGTGCCATATCGTGGCAAACAAAATCAGCCGGCTTATGTCAGAGAGGTGTGCGAATATGTTGCCACTTTAAAAGGCATTTCCACCGAAGAGTTGGCACGAATTACCACCAATAATTTTAGCAACTTATTTGGCGTTAATTTGTCACAATAATGTGCTAGGATAAAGCAACGTTATCATAGAGATGAGGAAATAATTATGGCTCAACATTCTAAATTACGCCGTTTTTTCTTTTGGTTTTTCCTGTTGGTTACTTTATGTGTGCATTTGATTTTGGCGGCAGGAGTGAACTACACCTTCCCAAGTTATGCGATTAAAGAAGTCACTGGTGTCGAAGTCAAACGTGTTGATAAAGATGGTCCGATTACCAAATCCAACCCGGCGGACGGCCCGACTCGCGATGTTTATTATATTTATACCCAAGAGCCAAAAACCGACAAAGTGATGGTCTATCGTAATGAAGATACTCGTTGGGGATTTCCATTCTATTTTAAATTTGATTCCGCTAACCTGCAGGCTAAAGCACAGGCTTTCGCCAATGAACGTAAATTGGTAGAAGTGAAATATTATGGTTGGCGTATCACAATGTTTGATGAATTCAGTAATGTGGTGTCGATTAAAGAGGTCGCAGAAGATGCTACCGCTTCAAAACCAATCGTAAGTTATATTTTGTATGCATTGTTGTTGGTAACACTATTTTTATCGATTCAATTTATTCGTGGCTGGTTTGATAGTGAATAAAAAAGGAGTAGTTAAGAAGATGAATAAAAGAGCGTTATTAGGGCAAATTTTTTTGGTGGCAGGGATGTTTCTTATTGGGCAAGTTCAAGCCGATAATAGTACATCAACACAGTTGGATACTTTAACCAAGGTAAGTTATCAGGTTACAACAGAAACAGTGGTTAAAGAAGACAAAGTTCAGGTTGTGCTAAATACGCAAATTCAGACAAATAAATTGACTAAGAAAGTAAATCAAACACTCGAACAGCGCATTGAGGATCTAATCCCGGTGTTAGCACAGCATTATCCGGCGTTGAGAGTGGTGGGAAATCAGCGCAATAGTTATGCAAATTATAGTAATGAGGGCAAAGTGAACGGTTGGACGCTGGCAGCCGACATCACACTGGAAAGTGATGATTTTTCACAAGTTGCTATGTTTATTTCCGAATTACCTAATGATTTTAGAGTGAAAAATACAAACTTCTTTGTTTCTACAGAAATGCGTAAACATCAGGAAGTCGAAATGGTAAAAACCTTATTAGCTTTGGCACAACAACAAGCAGAAGTGATTAAAACTGAATTACACCGTGAGCAATATCATATTATCAATATTAATTTGAATAATTCAGGGTATATGGCAGCTCGCGCAGCCCCTATGCGGTTAGCAAAAGCACAGGAGGTTGAAAATAGCTTAGGATTTACGCCGGGCGAAACCCACTTAACAATGAGTGCAGATGTTGTGATTTCGCTATCTGAAAAATAGAAATTCGGTTACAATTTTATTCTTATTCCTGCAATTATTTTGGAGAAATTAATGAAAGTTGCAAAAAATCATGTAGTAGGCATTGCTTATCAAGTTCGTACTGAAGATGGTGTGTTGGTAGACGAAGCACCGGCAAATCAACCGTTACTTTATTTACAAGGCCATAATAATCTTGTGATCGGTTTAGAAAATGCGTTGGAAGGCAAAGAAGTCGGTGAAAAATTCGATGTGAAAGTATCACCACAGGAAGGTTATGGTGAATATAACGATAATTTAGTGCAACGTGTGCCGAAAGATGTGTTCCACGGTGTGGATGAATTACAGGCGGGGATGCGTTTTATTGCTGATACCGACATCGGACCGTTACCGGTTGTGATTACTGAAGTAACGGATGAAGATGTAGTAGTTGATGGTAACCATATGCTTGCCGGTCAAACTTTATTATTCACTGTTGAAGTTGTTTCTGTGCGTGAAGCTACAGCAGAAGAGATTGCACATGGTCATTTACATCAAGAAGGTGAGGGGTGTTGCGGAGGACATCATCATCACGATGATGAAGATGGCTGCTGCGGAGGTGGACACGGTGGCTGTGGCTGCGGTGGGCATCATCATCACTAATTGACAGCAAGATTAAATCTTGGATTAACGCCTGATATGTGATCATATTGGGCGTTTTTTATTTTACTTTTTTATGGTTGTTCTCCGCAAAGATAGGAAAAATAAAGTGAATTTTTAAAAGTAATATGACACACAAATCATTTAGAGCTAATCAATCAAGTCTAAAACAGTTTCGGGAATTTGTTCGGGATAGGGAATAAAAACCTGCTTATGCCGGCTTAATTCGCCTTTGCGTAATTCAATTGGCATATAGGACAAAATAGTTGGTCTTTTTGCACTTTATGCCTTTATAGGACAAAATAGTTGGTAAAGATTATTCTGGATGATCTTTACCAGCTTTTTTTATTTAAAAAATCCTGTATAAACAGTATCTTATGTTTTCTTGTTAAACCACTGTGAGGGCGTAATTTATCCTTAAGTTCTTTAAATAGCCCTTCAATCCTATTTGTTGTCTTTTCAATATTTAATTCCGGATATTC
>NZ_KB903702.1 GCF_000379785.1 Gallibacterium anatis DSM 16844 = F 149
GATGTCCTCGCCTGCTTTTCATTATGCCTGAACGATTGCTCGCCCACGCGCTAAAACATTCATCGCACCAACCACGTCCGCATTTTCTGTGTAGCCACACTCTACGCATTCAAAATGTGCTTGCGTTTGGCGATTTTCTTTTGAGATATGACCACAACAAGGGCAAGTCCGACTGCTGTTTTGCGGCGGAACGGCAACCAAAAATCCGCCTTGCCATTGGGTTTTGTAGTCCAACTGACGGCGAAATTCAAACCACGATTGGTCGAGAATGGCTCGATTTAATCCTGATTTTGCGGCTACATTCTTGCCGTGTTGCTCTGCTGTGCCTTTGGCGGATTTCGACATATTTGCCACTTGCAAATCTTCAATGTAAATCATTGCGTGGTTTTTGCTGATTTTGCTTGAAGTCTGATGCAAGAAGTCTTTGCGACAATTGGCGATTTTATGATGCAATTTGGCGATTTTTGCCTTTAATTTCTGCCAGTTTTGGCTAAATTTAACTTTGTTTTTAAGTTGGCGTTGGAGTTTCGCCAATTTGCCTTTGTAGGTTTTAAAGGCGTTTAATGGCTCAAAATATTCACCATTTGAAAGCGTAGCAAAACGTGCAACACCCATATCTATGCCGATTTCTCCGCCGTTGTGTATTGAAATTTGATATTCAAACTCAGTCTGAATACTGACAAAAAAGCGTCCACATTTCTGGCTGACAGTGACATTTTTGATTTCACCTATGACCTCACGACTATTGCGATAACGAACCCAGCCGATTTTTGGTAGCCAAATGCGGTTATTGTTCTGTTCCAGCTTGCAACCTTGTGGAAAACGAAAACTCTCTTTTAAACCTTTTTTCTTAAATTTGGGGAAGTCTGCTCGCTGTTGAAAGAAATTTTTAAACGCACTTTCTAGGTCTTTTAAAGACTGTTGAAGCACTTGAGAATGGCATTCTTTTAGCCACGAAAGTTCTTTCTTCCATTGCGGAAGTAAGTTGGCAATTTTGCTGTAGCTGAATTTTTGATTATTATCTTGTTGATATTGCTCATTTTGCCACACCAATGCCCGATTAAACACAAAACGACAACAGCCACAAAATTGCTTGATTTTGCGACTTTGTTCGCCGTTGGGCATTATCTCGAACTTAAAAGCTTTGCGGAGTAACATACAAAAATAGGAGTGTAAAAATGGTGCTATTTTATATTGTTATTGATTTTTCGCCAACATCGACAACAACAAACGCCAGATTCGCTTGTGCCTTATATCTCCGCCCTGAAGGGTAAAGTTTTACGGCACTAAAAGAAAGTTTGTGGGGAGTTTGAGATAAATCAATTCTCATTGGATTAAGCATAGTAATTATTTTGTTTACTATGCCTTTTAACTCATCCCCTCAATCTCACCAATAAATCATTAGGGGCAATATAGGAAATTGCTTTTCCGTTACGGATTTGTCCTAATAATTTTAATTTATATAATCCATTCAGATCAGCTCTTGCAGTATTTTCTGCAATATCAAATTTATTACTTATCTCTTTTGCAGTAAAAATTGCACCATTTTCTTTAACTGCTTGTTGGAGAATACGAATTTGCCTGTCATTTAATTTATGTTTCGGATTAACAATATAATTTGCAATTGCTGAACTAAAGGCGATAAATTTATTTTGCTTATCATTAATATATTTTTCTAAATCATTAATAGCTCGTTTAATAATTTCAGTTTGATAATATAAAAAATAAGTTATATCCATTTCATCCGTTTCTACATAAAGATACGAACGAGCATATTTTACAGGAGCTTGTTTTAATAATCGGCTAATCGAAATATATTCAAATAACCAATAACCGCTTTTTAGCATAAACCAATAAAATAATGCTCTCGCTGTTCTTCCATTGCCATCACCGAAAGGATGAATACACCCAATTAAAAAATGCAGCATAATGGCTTTAATCACCGGATGAATAAAGATGGCTTGTTCACCATTGTGATTCGTATTAGCAAAATCACAAAATTCCTGCATTAATGATGGCAAATTTTGATAAAGCGGCGGTTGATGAACCGTTTCTCCATTGTAATCCGTAATATAAGTTTCATTGTCTTGTCTAAATTGCCCTGACACCGCATTATTTTCAATCGCCTGATATGTTGCAATACGATGCAATTCTAAAATTACCTCAATGGAAAGCGGTTCATCTTTCAAACTAATTGCCTCTTTCATCAGATGAAAATTATTTAAAATCATCATTTCATCTTTTGTTCTCGGCTTGCGCTCGCTCTCCAACATTTCTTTAGCCACCTTGCGAGTGGTTGCAGCTCCCTCCAGCTGTGCAGAAGTAATAGCTTCTTCCGCCACTAGAGAACGTAACAAAAAACGGCTCTGATCCGCTTGTGTCAGCCCTTCAAAATTTGAAGTTCCTACTGTGCCGGCTGTCATCTTATCAATAAAATGCATAACTGCTTGTAATGAGTTCGGAACGGAATAAGAAAATTCAATATTGCCGATTTTCAAGGAAGAGCGTTGCATCGCACGACTCATTTTAATTGCCAGCCAAACATCTTCTGCGTCTTTCGGATGACGGCGTTTTATCTCATCCCAATGCAGATAACGCCCTTTCTCATCGATCGCTTTGTGCTGGAAATACTCCGGCTTAATCCTGATTTGCATTAACTCTTGACATCCTCCCCGCCCTAAAGGACGGGGATTCCTACTAGTGCCCATTGCAAGCAATGGGCTACTCTCGGTGGGTTCTTGTTGCTGACTTCTAATGAAGTTCACTTCACAAGCTCTACGGACATGTCCTGCCCTGATTATGCCGTCATTGAGAGTCTAATAGCGACCTCTGTTAGCAAGGTTAGAATATCATTTTAAGATATTATACGCAATTGCCTTATATCTCCGCCCTGAAGGACGGAGTTTTACGGCACGAATCTGATAAAAAGGTTTCGGTTTAGATACTTTCATAATCAATAAACTCAAAATTTAAATTTTGAGTTTATTTACCATTTTTTGGAGAAGTTGTCTATTGGAGAAAAAAGGAAATTAAATGCTGAATACCGAACACAGGACAACATACTCTGCTGTCCTGAAATCACAACTATTAGTATTAAACTATTTACTTAGAATAATACTCCTTATACCATTTTGCGAACCGTCCAAGTCCATCCTCTATGGAAGTACTAGGCTTAAATCCAAAATCTCTCTCTAATTCGCTCACATCAGCATAAGTTTGATAAACATCTCCATCTTGCATAGGAAGATATTCTTTTTCTGCCTGCATACCTAGAGACTTTTCTAATGTCTCTATAAAATACATTAATTTTTCTGGCTGGTTATTACCGATGTTATACACCTTGTAATGATCACCTTGCCTATTAGCTTGCGGAGGATTACAAAGCATATTTTCAATCCCTTTCACGATATCATCAATATACGTAAAATCACGATACATATCACCTTGGTTATATATCTTAATGGCTTGACCTGCGTAAATCATATTCGTAAATTTAAAATAAGCCATATCAGGACGCCCAAAAGGACCATATACAGTAAAGAAACGCAAACCTGTCGCTGGAATTCCATACAAATGGCTATAAGTGTAAGCCATTAGCTCATTTGATTTCTTAGTTGCAGCATAAAAACTAATTGGCTGATCAACATTATCCGAGGTACTAAACGGTGTTTTTTGTTGGTTACCATAAACAGATGAGCTTGAAGCAAATAAAAGATGCTCTACGGGATAATGACGACAAGCCTCCAAAATATTAAAAAATCCTATCAGATTTGACTCAACGTAAGCATACGGATTATCAATACTATAACGGACGCCTGCTTGTGCTGCTAAATTAACAACGATATCCGGATCAAATTCCTCAAAGCAACGATTTACAGCTTGTGCATCGGCTAAATTTGCTCGAACAAAAGAAAAGTCATTAAATTGTGAAAGAATTCTTAATCGATCTTCTTTTAATTGCACATCATAATAATCATTTACACTATCAAAGCCGCAAACCTTGGCGCCCAATTCCAATAAACGTTTCGCTAAATGAAAGCCTATAAAACCAGCTGCGCCAGTAATAAGGACTTTCTTATTGTTATCAAATCTTTTCATATTATTCGCTCACTTATTCTTAATTTCTTAATCACGCACAAATAAATCCCGAGTATAAACCTTATCCTTCACATCCCTTAAATCTTCTGATAAACGATTAGCAACAATAACATCCGCTTGTTGTTTGAAAGTTGCTAAATCCTTTTCTACACGCGAATGGAAAAACTCACCAGAGTCAAGAGTAGGCTCATAAACAATAACCTCTATTCCTTTTGCTTTAACCCTTTTCATTACACCTTGAATCGCTGAAGCTCTAAAATTATCAGAAGAGGTTTTCATTGTTAAACGATAAACACCAACTATCTTAGGCTTACGAGCAATGATCATATCAGCAATATGATCTTTACGGGTACGATTAGCATCTACAATAGCAGTAATTAAATTTTGAGGGACATTTGAATAATTAGCCAATAGCTGTTTAGTATCTTTTGGTAAACAGTATCCGCCATAACCAAAAGATGGATTATTATAGAAATCTCCAATTCTAGGATCTAAACAAACCCCTTTGATAATCTCTGCTGTATTCAATCCTCTAATTTCAGCATAGGAATCCAACTCATTAAAATAAGCTACACGTAATGCCAGATAAGTATTGGCAAATAATTTAATAGCCTCAGCTTCTGTTGAACCGGTAAATAACATCGGAATATCTTGTTTAATTGCACCTTGTGCCAATAAAGAAGCAAACTTATGTGCACGTTCAGACTCCTCTCCCACTACGATACGAGAAGGATACAAATTATCATAAAGAGCCTTTCCTTCTCGTAAAAACTCAGGTGAAAAAATAATATTGTTCGTATTATATCTCTCACGTACTTTTTCTGTATAACCTACAGGAATAGTAGATTTAATAATCATTGTTGCAGATGGGTTAATAGCTAAAACTTCCTCAATAACGTTTTCAACTGAAGAGGTATCAAAATAATTTTTATCAGGATCATAATTAGTGGGAGTAGAAATAATAATATATTCAGCTCCACTAAACGCTTCTTTCGGATCTAATGTCGCTTTAAAATTAAGTGGCTTAGAAGCAAGATACTCCTCAATTTCTTTATCCACAATAGGGGATTTCTTATTATTTAACATTTCTACTTTTTCAGGCACAATATCTAACATAACCACTTGATTATGTTGTGCCAATAAAATTCCATTTGATAGCCCCACATAGCCTGTTCCAGCGATTGCAAATTTCACTTAGTATTCCTTACTTTAAAAATTTTTATTCTAGTTCTAGATTTTAATTCCGAATATATAAGAACAGATGTATCCTTATTCAAAAGAACAATAAAAGTCAAAAAGAATAAATCTATCAAATATAAACGGCATTCACTAGAAAAAATAATATATATTGAATAAATTATTAACAAAACGGTTTCACTAAAAATAACTTTTTTATTAAGAATCAAACCTATTCTATTGTTCAAATCTCTATAACGAAGATATGCTATAATACCATAAGACGTTGCTGTTGATATTACAGCACCAAAAATTCCCAATATAGGAATAAGAACAATATTTAATAAAAAATTAACAAAAGCTCCATATATTGTAGAAATCATTAAATTTTTATTATCTTTTATAGCATTATAGAAAACACCAAAATATGTTGACAAACATCCAAAAGTAGCCGCTATTAATAATATAGGAACGAATTTCCAAGCTGCAAAAAATTTTTCATTAAGAATGAAATAAGAAATTGGTTCAATTATTGATATAATAAAGAAAGATAATAAGAAACATATGAATTGATATACATTAAACACATTGGAAAAAAATAAAACATTATCTTTTGAGTCTATTTCTTTTGATTCTTTTGCTGTCGAATATTGCCATGCTTTTTGAAAAACTGAACTTAATAAATTTATAATAGAGGGAAGTTTACTTGCAGCTATATAAAGACCTGTTGATTCAATACCTAAGAAAAATAAAATAATGTATCTGTCTAAAATATTATTCACCCACCAAGAGACCATATTAGGTATATTAGGCACACTATACTTAAACATTTTAATCATTAAAAACATATTAAATTTAACAGGAAATAAGTACTTATACTCTTGTGATAGAAAGAAAGCTATAATAGCTGTAATAGCATACCCTAAAGAAAATGACAATAAATATCCTGATATGCCTAAATTCAATATTTTTAAAAAATAATAACTAGATAATACTAATATCAACGTATTAAGTATACCGTATATTGCATATCGCTTTGAATGTCCCAATCCACGAGAAAATTGTGTAGCTAGCATATAAAATGACATACTTAAATACAATAAAATAAACTCCTTTACATATTTATACGGATAAATAAAATAATAAATAACCAAAGATATAGTAATAAAAACAATACTTCCAATGAAAATTACAGCAATAGAATTAGAAAACAGTATATTCAGATTATGCTCATCAATAGAAAACCTATAAAGAGCTTCTATAATGCATAAAGTTGTAAATGGAAATACTATTTCAAGAATAGAATTATATAATTCAGCAATACCATATTGCTCCGCAGTTAATACTGATGTATATAAAGGTATTAAAAGAAATGCTAATAATTTTGATAAAAAACTACCAAACATAAATATAGCTATATTAGATATCAATGAAACATATTTATAATTGTAAGACATAGTTATATTTTAGTTTTATAATTAGAATTTAAAAAAGATATGGTTTCGTCTGCATTTTTTCTCTGTGCATAAATACACTTATTTTCAGATTTATAATATCCAAAAGCAATAATTGCAACTATAGCTTCTGCTCTTTTTATACCAAAAAATCTCTTTAATGCTTTTTCTGTTTTATAGAATGGAAACCATTGCATAATACAGCTACCAATTCCTAATGAATGCAATGCTAATGTAAGAAAAGATAAATATATTCCTCCATTAAGATACCATTGGAATTGCTCACCTCCAAAAAAAGCCCTTCTATTACTTGTAATAATCATAAAATTATGTATTTGATTTTTAAATCCATTACTACCTGTTATTAATGAATCAACATACTTTGATTGTTCTTCATCAGTTGTGCAATATACTTTTATTGGTTGTCTATTACATGCTGAAGGAGCTAAATTTGCAATTTCAATGGCTTTTATGATGGTATCTTTAGGTACAATTTCTTCACTATAATCTCTGATACTATGACGAGATAAGATAAATTCTTGAAAATCAAAGTAAGTAGCATCAAGGAACTTTTGCTTTGCTACAAAATAAGCACCTGCTTTATAGTTCTTTATTTTTAAAAGAGTCTTTTCATCCAAATTATCCAATATATCCTTTAACCCAAAATTTATTGAATCAATCTGAAATTCATTTTTACTATTAAATTCTATATACGATTCTAGTATTGCAATTGCCTCACAGAAAGCATAGGACTCTGTAGAGTAACCTAATGACAGATATTCATTCAGATAATTCAATACATTTTCTGCTTTCTGTCTTCCATATCCTAATCTTGTATTTCTAATTCCCATACCTTTTTCTAATGAATGTACAGAAATCAAAATTTGAGCTTCTAGTCTTTCCATTTTAGAACTTTTATCGTAAATTACACACCAAAATTCATATAAAAATGGTTTTAAAGATAACAAAATGTATAAGATAGCTCTTAGTTTTTGTTTAATGAAATGTTTCATATATTTAATACCCTAATAATTCTAATCTTCATCTATCAAATAAAAAAGTTTATCATAATATTCTTTTTTAAAGTAAGGAGTTATTTTTTCTAAACATTCATGCTTAATATCATGATTTTCAATAAATTTTCTACATTCCGATAAATTATCAAAAGATTTAATGTAATCTGGATATTTATCAATAAACCATTTTGCTCCTTCAGTAACTTTATGATCAATACTTTTTAATACTATAACTGGGGTTTTCGCTATTAGTGAAAATATAGTTCCGTGAAATCTATCAGTAATAATGAGTTCTTTGCTCGAAAACAATTGAATATATTTCTCCAATATATTTTCTCCACAAACCTCTCCTTTATTTAAAGTGGTATCCAACCATTCTATATTATTTGAATTTTCTATACTCAATAACATTTCTTTTATTTCTGTATTAGAAAATAATTTCTCACTATCTGATCTAATACATAATAAAATACCTTTTTTTATATCAGTAGTACCATGATATTTAGGAACATATGTACCGATTAAAGAAGTAACCACATCTGGATATAAAATAACTCTTATATTTTTAAACCATTTACTCGCCACATTATAACTCACTCTATCTCTCGCTAAAAAAATAATATTACCATGTTCATTATAAATATTTGCTGTTTTTAGTATTTCAGAATCATTAGAATATCTAACGGTCTGAGGAAAAAAAACAATCTTATTTTTCTTAAAATATGATACTATTTTTCTATGAACTATTTCATCATCATGCAGATCTGAAGATGTATAACCACTTTGAAATATAATCAAATCGGAATTACCAATATGATTTTTAAGTTCCTGAAAAAATCCACAATAATCATATCTTATTGGCGATGATGGAATTTCTACAATAGGAATATCAGAGTAGTTCTCTTTCAACAATTTTAAAATACAATAGTATTGAGCATAATCACCTAAATTATTATGAGTTGGAACACAAAAATACCATATTTTTTTTTGAGTTAAAGGATAATTCTGTAATAATTTTTTGTATCTAACTCCTATTCTTTTATTTTTATAAAAATTAATTATCGTATTAAAGTAAATATGAATATTTCTTGCCATGGAATAAATAACAGGATAATTTCTTAAAATCCTACGTATCATTTAAAAACCCTCTTCAATATTTTTAAATAAAATTAACAAAAACTATCTAAAACAAAGTGATAAGGATAAATACCTTTCCAATCTGGACGATATACAAATATAAATATTTGATATACAATTAAAACACTTATCAATAAAATAATTAACATCCTTTTATCTAATTTCAATTTAGAATAAATTAAACATAAATAAACAATAACAAAAGGATAAAGAAATAGAGAAAATCTATCTAACAAATTAAATTGTATTGCTGCAAAAGATATTAATACTTGACAATAAAAAAAACTATTAATCTTAAAAAGAAAAGTATCTTCATTAATTTTCTTACTATAACTTAACACATAAAGTCCTAGCAGAATCATAAAATTAAAAATACTAGCCAGTCTTAGTCCCACATATTTCGTATCCAAATAATGAGAATAGTATGAAAAAAAGGAAACAAATATATTTAAGAAATACGCACTTATACCTGCTACTACTAGAAGAAACACTTTGTGTTTAAAAATAAAATAAGTTTTTCTATTCACACCTAAAAGTATAAGAATAATTAAAGCTGAAGAAGAGTGAAATAATATAGCTAAAAAGGAAAAAAGAACAAATCTTAGTCTTTTATTTTCAAATAAGGCATCAATAACTAAATAAATAAAAGATAAAGCCAAACAAGCTCTCATAGTTGTAAACATAGCATAATAAAGCCCAAATACAAACCATAAGAATACCCAGTATGATCTTTTTGAATATTTATTATAGAAATAAATAGATGTAATAAAATAAAAAAGATTCACACAAAAAAGATATATAGTAAAATTTTCTGTCAAATATTTATAAGAAAAATAATTCCAAAACATAAACCCCACTTCAAATCTAGTAGAACTTAAATAATCAATAAATGTATTATAAGCTACTGACTGAAATAGTTCTAAATAATTTAATGTATCATTTCCAACATTAAAACTTCTTAAAGAGATAAAAAAGAAAGCAGAAATTAAGAAAATCTTTTTAAATAATAAAAGAATTAGTTTTAATTCCGGATACCTTGACCTATATAAAGTCAAACTTGATAAAAATAACAAAATATAATGTTCAATCATCATTTTTTAAATAGTTCCAAACTATATTTAATTTTCTCATATGATTCATATGCTATCTCTTCCCAATTATAATGCTGCTCCACATATCTCTTACATCTTTTAATATATCCTTCTCTATCTTTATTATAATCAATTAGTGCTTTTTTTATACAATTTGCAATGTTAAATGAATTTAAATCGGTAACCCAACCAAGATTATTTTCACTGACTTCTAATGAAACATTTGTTCCATAAGTTACTATACAAGGATTCCCATAAGACCAAGCTTCAAGAATTGTCATTGGAAAACCTTCATATCTTGAAGTTAAGATCATAGGGGCATTTTGCTCCAACAAATTATCTTTTTCTTGTCCTGAAATTGAACTATTCAAATATACTTTAATATAAGAAAATTTTTTAATAGCATCTTCAATATAACGAATAGCCTCATCTGTCCCTTTACCAAATAAACTAACTTCTAAATTATACTTTTCTTTATCTAAAATTTTTAATGCCTCTAAAAAATAATCCAAACCTTTATGATTTATATCATAGCGTCCAATAAAATAGATTTTATTTTTAATTTCTTTAGTTGTCTCAAGGGGGCTTTTAATTGTACTGATATCAATCCCATTTGGAATAATTATATCGTTCTTCGTTATAAAAATAGATTGTTTTTTTTCTTGATCGTTCAAAAAGACAAATCCTTTTGCTCTTTTTATTAATCGTTTAAATATAAAATGATTAGCAATCCATTTCTTAAACTGTGATTTTTTTAAAGCTTCTCTACCAAAAGAACCATGAGGTTCTATAAAATAAGGAATGTTTTTTTTATTTAGAACTTTAGAAACCCAATTATATTGAATGTAATAAAAGCTATGTATAATTACAGCATCTGGACGATTTTGAGTTAAATACTCTTCAAGTTGTTCTTTTTTTATATGTATAAAATACGGTGAGTCTATATCCTTAATATCAGATGTAAGAGATAAAACCTTTGATTGAACTCCTTGTATTCTATTCTGTGCAGATACTAATTTATTTAATACAACGGGAATCCCCCCTTCTAAACGTAAATGCGTTGCTGTAATATGTAATAAGTTCATTAGTCAAAAGTCCAATTCTTTTATAAATCGAGCAGGATTACCTGCATACAAACTATTTGCACGATCTAAATCTTTAGTCACTACAGAGCCAGCACCTACAATAATATTATCTGCAATAGAAACCCCAGGAAGGATTGTAGAGTTTGCACAAATCCAAACATTTTTTCCAATTTTAATAGGAGCGCCTTTATGCTCTCTTAATAAATACTTATTTTTACTTGAAATATCATAACTTTCTGTTAACAAAACTACACCATAAGAAAGAGTTGTATTATCACCAATTTCAACACCATTAACTGCATGAATAAATACATTATCATTTAATCTAATTAAGTTTCCAAATTTTATCCGATGCCCATACAATATTCTAGGAACACCTCTTAAAATAACTTTAGCTTTTTTATATATAAAAAAATGTAGCATAAAGTGTACTAGAACTCTAATTTTCAAAATTATTCTATCTATCATAAGCCTTATCTACGCAAAATATATTGATACAGTATTTTCTGAATAAACTTAGGTAACAAATAAATAGTCGTTTGAGAACAAGCTATCAGAAAAAAATCCCCAAAAGAATTAAATCCTGATTTCCATGCTTTATATCTGATTTCAATTAAAATTTTTGTATTAATCCAAGATTTCCTTTTTTGATATGTTCCCTTATCAAAACGGAATCTAAATAAATCACCATCTAAATTTAAACATTCAGCATGATTTTGTAACATTCTAATCCATAAATCAGTATCTTGATTTTTCCTATAATCAGAATATCCACCTATTTTTTTAAGAAATGATTTTCTATACATTACAGTTGGATGATTAAAAGGATCTCTTCTTCTCGCAAATTGATAAATTTCATTATTTGTTAAAGGAACACTTCTTTTTCCAATAATATTATTAATATCATCAATAAATTCACTAACAGAACACCCTACAATATCCAACCTTTGATTTCTCATAAAAGCATCTAATTGTTTTTCACAACGTTGTGGCATAGAGTAATCATCAGCATCCATTCTTGCTATTAGCTCATTATGACAGTGTTCTATTCCTTCATTTAATGCCAACCCTAAGCCTTTATTAATTGGCAGCTGAATTTCATTAAAAATTATAGCATATTTTTCCTTACACTGATCTATTATATCTTGCAACGACTGAGGGATAGGTCCATCTTTAACAATCACAATTTCAGAGGGTGATATTGTTTGACGGCACATACTTTCTAAGCTCAACAAAAAATCCTGTGGCTTATCTTTTTTATACACCGTCATTAAAACACTATATTTAGGATATTCTTTTATCACTTACACCGCCAATACTGTTTTAATCATTGTAACTAGATCCCTACCAAATGAATAATTTCGTATACTTTCTAAATTCCATTTCATTTTTTCAGGAAGTACTTTTTCAATATACTCTTTATCTGCATTTTCTGCATTAGATAAGAGCCTGTCCTCATCTTTATATTCAATACTTGCCTCACTTGTTACGCCAGCTGGCAATAACAATGTTGCCATCATCTCATCCGTATATGCGTCAACATATTTTGGAACTTCTGGTCGAGTTCCTACAAAGCTCATTTCGCCTTTTAAAATATTGATAAGTTGTGGAATTTCATCTAAGCGTGTTTTCCGCAGTTTCTCACCTATCGCTGTAATTCTTTTATCATTGTCTGTAGTTACTTGAGAACCCAATGCCTCAGCATTAACCACCATCGTACGAAACTTATAGATTTTAAATTCTCTTCCATATTGAGTAACTCGTGTTTGTTTAAAAAACACATCTCCAGGACTATCTTTATGAATCTTATAAGCGATATATAAAAACAAAGGAGATAGTAAAATCAGTAAAATTGCAGCTAGACACCGATCAAATACCGCCTTGCACAGCAAGCTGAATCGCTTTGTTTTTAAGTAATCATAATATGCCTTCACAGATTCTGTTTTCATTCGTGAAGGCAAACTCTCCCACTCTAGTAAAATCATACTAACTACTCAAAATTCTCTTGAAATTGCTAATAATATAATCGACTTCTTCATCCGTTAATCGAGTATGCAAAGGTAAAGTTACTTCATTACAATATTGTTTATAAGCATTAGGAAAATGATCAATCGAAAAACCCAGTGCTTTATATGCCGAGTGCATCGGCAAAGGTTTATAGTGTACATTGGTAGCAATTCCTACTTCTGCCATTTTTTCAATAAATTGATTACGATAATGTTCATCTTTACCAAGCAAACGAACTAAAAACAAATGACCACAACTCGAATAGTCTTTAGTAAAATGAGGGAGAACTTCTACATTACATTCTTTTAACCCCTCAGTGTATTGATTAATTATCGCTTTACGTCGAGCCAGCAATGAAGGATAACGGTCAAATTGTACTAAACCGATAGCTGCACTGATATCCGTCATATTGCATTTGTAATAACAACCTTTAATATCGTATTCCCAAGCTCCTAATTTAGTTTTTGCAAGTGCGTCTTTATTTTGTCCATGCAAGGATAAAAGTTGGAACTGCTGATAAAGTGCCTCATCATCAACGCCTTCAATAGCTTTCCAAGTAGCACATCCGCCTTCAGCTGTCGTGAAATTTTTTACGGCATGGAAAGAAAAACTACTGAAATCAGCAATAGAACCTGTCATTTGATTGTGCCACATCGAACCTAATGCGTGCGCACAATCGGCAATAATTGCAATTCTACCTATTTTGGATTGTAATTCGTTACTTGGTTTAAAAAGACCTTTTTTACGTTCAACGATAGCCAAAATCTTGTCATAATCACAAGGTACTCCTGCCATATCCACAGGAATAATTGCCTTGGTTTTATCTGTAATGGCTTGTTCTAAAGCATCATAATCCATCTGATATGAATTAGGTGCAGTATCCACCAGAACTAATTTTGCCCCCACGTGCACCACTGGACTAGCACTTGCGGTGTAGGTATAGGCACAAGTAATTACTTCATCCCCTTCTTTAATATCCAAAACTCTAAGAATTAACTCTAAAGCAGCCGTTGCGGAATTTAAACAGACAACCTTAGGTGTGTTCATATATGAGGCAAGTTTTTTTTCTAATGCTTTAGTACGAGGCCCAGTTGTGATCCAGCCACTCTTTAATGCCTCAATAACTTCATTAATTTCTAAGTCAGTAATATCCGGAGGAGAAAAACTGATTTTCATTATTTTATCCTTTATTTTTATATATCTATTAATGCAATTTGCGATATACCATATCACAAATCTCCGTTGTCGGATTAAACCCTGTTGATGATCTCATTAATAACTCTCTGATCTCATCAATCTTATATTCTGCACATAATTTATCTAATTGATCCAAAATTTTTGATAATTTATCCCATTCAATCATAATTTCTGTTGCAGTCATTATTCTTGGATGTGTAGTACCATGAACATTTTCACCAATCAATAACTCTTCATATAATTTTTCACCCGGTCTTAATCCTGTCACTTTAATTTCAATATCACCATCAGGATTTTTCTCATTTCTGACAGTCAACCCGCTTAAATGCACCATTTTCACTGCCAAATCATAAATTTTAACCGGATCACCCATATCCAACACAAATACGTCTCCACCTTTTCCCATAGCACCTGCTTGAATCACTAACGAAGCTGCTTCAGGAATGGTCATAAAGAAACGAGTGATCTTTCGGTGCGTTAATGTGATTGGACCGCCTTCACGAATCTGTTTATTGAATAATGGCACTACTGAGCCTGATGAACCAAGCACATTACCAAAACGAACCATACAAAAACGAGTTGTATTCTGTTTACTAGCAAGAGCCTGCAACACTAATTCAGCCATTCGTTTAGTTGTTCCCATAATGTTAGTTGGGCGCACAGCCTTATCTGTAGAAATTAAAACAAATGTGGAAACTTTTGCTTCAATAGCTGCTTGAGCACAATATAAAGTACCAAAAATATTATTACGAATACCTTCAACAACATTATACTCCACTAATGGAACGTGTTTATAAGCTGCAGCATGATATACTGTTTCCACTTGGAATGAACGCATAATAATATCTAAGCGATGTTTCCTTTGTACCGAACCTAATAACGGAACTAATTCAATTTTTTCTGTTCTAACATTATCATTTTGTAATAATTCTTGATGAATTTGATATAATGAAAATTCACTCAACTCAAACAAAACTAATTTTCTAGGTTGTTGCTTAACAATTTGACGGCATAATTCAGAACCAATTGATCCACCTGCACCGGTTACCATAACAACTTTATTTTTAATATCTTGATTCAATAAAGTGTCTATTGGTTTAACAATATCTCTTCCTAATAAGTCGGAAATCGAAATTTGATTTAAGCTAGTTAAATGTGCTTTACCACTAACAATATCTTCCATTCCCGGAACTGTTAGAATTTCGCACTTATATTTACTAATCCGATTAATAATCTTTTTACGTTGTGTCTGGCTTGCACTTGGCATTGCTAATAATATTTTTTTTACATTTCTGCTCTCAATTAATTTGTCTAATGATTTTGGATTATATACGGTAATACCGTGCATTACTGTTCTATGTAAATTTTTATTATCATCAACAAAACCAACCACTAAATAATTTGATGCTTGATTTAATGCTGTCAGCAACTGTCTTCCTGAACTTCCTGCCCCATAAATAATTACTCTTGTCTTATCATGACGATCATAACTCAACATTGCACGCCATAAAAAACGAGTACAAACAACAAAAATAGACAAGAAAACAAAGTATAAGAATAGAACTGTTCTTGGTAAATTAAATTGAAACGCAAATGTTACTAATAACAATGCGGCTGTTGATACCCCCGTACCAACAATAGCAACTTGCGTAAATTTAATGGTAATAAAACGAAGAACTGCACGATATAAACCTAAACGAATAAATGTCAAAATAGAGATTACACTGACACATAAAACAATATACCAGTTATCTGTTTTTATCACTTCTTCATGAAAATTAAGCCTAATTCCTAATGCTAAAAAATAGGAGCTAACAATAAAAAGAATATCAATGATTATTGAAATAACTCTTTTTACACTACGGTGTAGACTTAAAATATTATTCAGCATAATCTGTTCTCAACATTACTAATTTATTTCTTTTTTTCTTGAAATAAACGCACTTGTTACTAACACATAAATAATTGATAAAATAAGACCAATTAACATACCAGCTACTACAATTAACAATCTTTTCGGCTTATCTTTAACCACAGGATAATCCGGTGAAGAAAGATAAGTATAAGCATCTGTTTCCAATTTCGCTTCTTTAAATTTTTGGGCTAATGCTTCCAACTGTGTTATCTGTTCTTGAATTTGATAATATTTTGGTGGATAAATAATATTACTTTGTTCAATAGAATCAATCTGTGCAGTAATATATTTTTCACCCAAGATAAAAAGATATGGATTATCCGATAGAGGTGATTCAGATAAAGGAATAGAAGTATCGGTTCTGATAACATTCAATAAATTAGTTTCCGTTCCTCCGAAACTTCTTGAATAGTCCTTAATACCTGCCTGTTTTGCAGTGTCTAAAGAGCGATTCAGATTTTCTAATTTAACTTTGCGCTGAATATTAGCATTTTGTTTAATTTGATTAAATTGAAAGCGAAGATCACCTAGTTTTTCATTATAGTCAATCAAAAAAGACTTAAAATTATAATCTAATGACTCTTGGCTAATCTTCTTTATAAAGGCTTTTAATGTATCTTGCGCTGACACCGGTTTTTCTGCTGCAAAACTGATTTTTATTCCAATAGCATCCGGATCTTTTTTCGCATCCGGTTTGGTAATAGTGATATTTTCTCGCGCTAATTTATTTAAAATAACTCGCTGCTGCTCTTCATCTTTACCAGCGCTCTCTAATTTATAAACTTCTGATTGAGATAAGAAATGTTCTCTTTCATCCAGAGAATACATTAATTGGTTAAATTTTGAGAAAAGGCTATTAGATAAACTATTGACATCAAAATCACTACCTAAAATACGAGCATATTCACGTCTGATAGTTAAATAATTATTTAATGAAACAGCATTAGGTGCGATTACTTCTGCTTTTGATGTCCACTGTTCTTTAGCGGTAAAAGCATAAATTGCTGCTATCACCACACAGATGAAAGTTGTTGCAATAATGATGACTTTCTTTTTCCATAAAAGTGTAAGCAATTCAATCAGATCAATTTCATCCGATGTCTGCGACTTTTGTTGATTTTCCATACCTGAATAATTCTCTTTGCACTATTTTTGACAATAATAGGTGCGTATTTTACTTGTTTCGTATACTGGTGCAATATTTTTTATTAATTCCATAGGCGAAATCTCATTTGATGTTTACTTTACATCATCTTTTTTGAAATGCTTCCTTGACAACCTCCACCATCTGTTGCCACAGCTGTTCATCTTCCAAAAATGGATAATCTTTAGCTAATTTATTGGTAAGTTTTCCATTATTTTCTTGAATGCTACGAATAATGCGATCAACATAATGATTCGGCATTTCTATTAGCTCTGTCAATGCGCTCTTGGCTTGTTCATAACTATTTAAATAGTAGGATTCATTGCGCATATAGACGGTGATCGTTTTCTTCACCAGCTCTGAGAAATAATGAATATGTTGAGTTAAATCCGGATATTGCCAGATAGGCTCTGCCAGTTCGCTATGTTCCATTTCAAAATTTGACTGAATACCATCGCTATATTTTTGCTCTTTTTTAGAAAAACAGTAATGCTCTGATAAGCAATGCATCACTGGTTTTGACACCTGTTCCAAAATATTGGCATAGGCAATTTTTTCCTGCTCATTACCGGAAATAACGCCGGAAATAGGCAAAATGATTGGATCATAGGTCGCATTATCTCTTCTCAGCAAATCATTAAACAAAAAGCGGTGTAAACGCCCATTGCCGTCTGCCAACGGATGAATATAAACAAAAGCGAAAGCGATAGCTGCACTGCGCAAAATGGGCGATTGCCCTTCAGTTTTTTGCCAAAATAGATCCAATCCATCCAATTTTTGTTGCAGGGTCTGAAAAGGCGGCGCTATATAATGCACAATTTCTTGAAAACGCCGTATTTGCCCGATAAAAACCGGCGATTGACGCAGCCCAAATTGAGTGATGGCTGTCTGCGTGCCTAAAATTTCTTTCTGTAATAAAGCAAGATCCAGCGGAAGTTCCATTTTCCCGGTAAATCTTTCTATCACCCCCGCAAAGCGCTGTATCCTAGTAGATTTATCTGTCTCACCTTCAATTTTGAAACTCGCTCTACTCTCCCCTAAAGTAAACCAACCGGCTGATCTTAATAATGTATCTTCACCGACTTCATTATTTAACTCATCCAATAGCGTTTTTACATCCACAGAAATTGCTTCTGTTAATTTTTCAGTTTTAATTAAAATCGGGCAAAAATCTCGATTACCGGCTAAATTATTGTTAACTCGCCATTTTTGATTCTTTTCTATTTTATGCTTAGACGCAGTGACTAATTTTTTACTGTTAATTGCATCAATATAATTTCCGGCAAGATTTTCCGGTGCAGTTAAGTTTTTTTCAGTGAAAAATTCATATAAAAAAGCCGCTCTTCTCGCATATTTTCCGGTAGGCTCACTATTAACCCATTCTTGTAAAACCGCTTCATTGATAACAGAAAATAATCTGGATAAAAACTCAAAATGCGGAATTTCATAGCGTAAATGAAATTGCAAATGAGCAATGACAGTATCCTCCGGTCGCTGTCGCTCCTGATAAAACTCCACTTTAAACCCGGTCTGGCTATCTGTTTCTGTGCTTCTTCTGCTTGTCGTTGTGCTGTAACTGACTATCGGCAATGGTTGAAATACCTCAATCTGAAACTTTTCCATCAACCACAATGCGCCAATAGGATTTGCTCTCTTTCTTGCAATCATCTTTCTAGTGATACCGTAAAAGCGATTAAACTTGCCTCATTTTGGCAAATTCCGATTTTCCTTGCAACAAATCGATTATTTTTGAGCTATTTTGTTAAAAATCGATTATTTAAGGTTGTTTTTTAAGCAAAAAAGCAGAATTAAAAATCACTTTGTGGAGTTATTCTTGGTCAGCACATTTCAAAAAAGGCATCAATAATTCAAAATTAAAACCTTTAAAAGATTTTTAAAAGTTTTTTATTAATGCTATTATCCTCTGAGCAAAACGCAATGGAGGAGATATAGAATGAAAAATGTTCATAAAATACATACTGATGTTGTTGCCAGTATTACCTCGTTAAAACGCGACCCAATGGGAACGATTTATAACGATACCGGTAGTCAAGCTGTTGCTATTCTCAACCGTAATCAACCTGCATTTTATTGTATTACGCCTGAACTCTTTGAGCATTTTCTCGAATTAGAAGAAAATGCTGAATTGGCAAAAATAGTGCAAGAACGCAAAAAAGAAGGGAAATTTATTAAGGTGAATATTGATGACTTATAGCCTACAGTTTCACGAAAAAGCACTTAAAGAGTGGAAAAAACTAGATGAAACAACAAGAAGTCAATTAAAAAAGAAACTTGCTGAACGCCTCCAAAATCCACATATTCAAGCTGATAGATTAAGTGGATTTTCTAATCCAACCTATAAGATTAAATTACGTTCTATCGGATATCGTCTTGTGTATGAGGTGAATGACGATATTATCACTGTTTTTGTGCTTTCTGTAGGAAAGCGAAATAAATTGCAAGCCTACATCAATGCTCACCACAGGGCAGAAAAAATGTATTAGGCAGTAGATCTCCAATTTTTAATACATATATGTTGAAAATATGTGTATAATTGCGGCGTTTAAAGTAGCTACTTCGGTAGCTTTTTGTTTGATTATCAATAAAGTTGTTAACTATTAGAGGAAACATGGCAAAAGAAGATAGTATTGAAATGCAAGGTACCATTTTGGAAACCTTACCCAACACAATGTTTCGTGTTGAATTGGAAAATGGTCACGTGGTGACCGCTCATATCTCCGGTAAAATGCGTAAAAACTATATCCGTATTCTCACCGGTGATAAAGTGACTGTTGAAATGACACCTTATGACTTAAGCAAAGGTCGTATTGTTTTCCGTAGTCGCTAATCTTCGTTCCCTCCTTGTTGTAGGTGGCAAGGGGGGGGGGGAAATCCCTTTTAAATTAAGAGTTTATCCTATGCCAATCAATCGTTTATCATCTATTATCAACCCTTTTATTTTTCTCTTTTTTATCACCGTTATTACCATAAAAAATGCTTACTATATTGCTCCGCTCATTTTGGTTTTGATAGCGATTGTTTATTTAATAACTCACTATAAAACAATTTATATTGATAAATCTGTTAAGTACTACATTGTTGCAGCACTAGCCTATTATGCTGTAGCTCTCTTAGTCGCACTTATCAACCATGATTCTATTCCTCACTCTTTTAAAGCAGATCATTTTCTATTGTTATCTATTCCTTTGTTATTATTGTTTATTCAATATAGACCTAACCTAAAAGTATTATCTGTTTCTTTTGCAACAGCAGCTATTTTTAGTGGCTTATTATCAATATATAATAAGTTTTTTTTAGGAATAGAGCGGGCTTTTGAAGAAATCAATCCAATTCCAGTTGCTGCCATTATTATGATATTAGTTTTATATTGCATAACTCTTGGTTTCTATTTCCTCAAACAAAGTAAAATCAAGACAGCGATTTTTCTTCTCACTGCAGCAACAATCGGTTTAGTTGGAAATATTCTTACAGGCTCTCGTGGCACCTGGTTAATTTTCCCCGTCGCTATTCTTATCTTATTTGGGGTTTATGCTAAATCACTTAAAAAGTTTTTAATTCCATTCTCTTTATTTCTTATAGTAATAATTATTACATCTATCTTTATACCACAAACAGGAATACAAAAACGCTATCAAGAAGCTATTAATAATATTACCGAATATAACAATGATATAAATAAAAGAAGCTCTATAGGAAATAGATTGGATCTCTATAAAGGGGCTTTGTATGCTATTCAAGAGAAACCCATTTTAGGTTGGGGAAAACAAGGAATGTTAAATAAAAGAGTTCAACAGGCAATTAATGGCACTATTCCTTATTACCTTAAAGACTATACTCATTCACATAACCAATTCATTGAACAAACCTATTATAGAGGATTTATTGGCTTATTTGTTCTATTACTATTTATCTATACCTGTTTACGTTATTTTATTTTACGATATAAATTTCTTAGTGATGAAGATAAAAAAACTATTGCTTTATTAGGATTTATAAATATTTTATCTATGATCTCTTTTAATTTATCTGATGCTCTCCTTCGAGGAAAAGAATATGCAATGTTCTTTTATATTAGTAATATAATATTTTATGCAATGACACTTCCAAATAAAAATAAAGAGGATTAAATGCTACCTATTTATGTTATTCATATTGATTCTGCAACTGAAAGAGCAGATTCTATACGACAACAATTTGATAATTTGAAAATTGAGTTTGAATTTTTTCCAGCTATAAATGCTAAAAAAACACCAAATCATCCTTTGTTTTCACATTATAATGCGAAGAAACATTTTCAAAGAAAAGGTCGAAACCTATCTTCAGGTGAATTAGGATGTTATGCAAGCCATTATTCTACTTGGAAAAAATGTCTTGAATTAAATCAACCGATTATTGTACTTGAAGATGACGTGACTATCTTGGAAAATTTTAAAGACATTTATACTAATGCAGAAAGAATAATCCAAAAATATGATTTTGTATGGCTTCACAAAAACCACCGTAGTGATGATAAAGTAATTGTTGAATCTATTGACGCTTTTTCAATTGCTAAATTTTATAGAGATTATTTCTGTGCTCAAGGTTATCTGATCACGCCTAAAGCAGCTAAACAACTATTAACCTATTGTGAGGAATGGATTTATCCTGTTGATGATCAAATGGGTAGATTTTATGAAAATAAAATAGAAAATTACGCTATTTATCCCGCTTGTATTGATCATATCGCCAGTATGGAATCTCTTATTGGTGATGATAGGAGAGGTAAGAAAAAACTCTCATTTACATCTAAGATTAGACGTGAATATTTTAATTTAAAAGATCACTGCCGTCGTGCTTGGTATAATTTTTGTTTTAAATTAGGGGCTGAAGTAGATTAGCGTTAAATCTGACACCATTTCCGCAGGATTTTGAGCTGTTGAGATGGTGTCCCATAGTTGAAACGAAACTCACATTCTTTCAAAAAAAGAGGGAAAGATTTTCGATCAATTCCATTATACTTTCTTAGCACACGCTTTGCTTGATTCCAAAAATTCTCTATCCCATTAATGTGATTTCGCCGCTCAGCAAAATGAGTACTGTGGTTAATTCTATAGTGCGTAAACTCACTAACATCTAGCAC
>NZ_KB903703.1 GCF_000379785.1 Gallibacterium anatis DSM 16844 = F 149
AGCGAACTGGGTCAACTGCGGGGCGACCGTTGTCATGGCAATAGAGATGAGCAACTTCATCACGAATGAAGTCAAAATCGATGGCTTTCGCGACTTTACGGACAAGGTGGTCTTTTGGAACGAGTTGTTCGAGACTTATCATCTCGATTTCATATTGGAGTGAG
The DNA here is from genome assembly GCF_000379785.1 of Gallibacterium anatis DSM 16844 = F 149. Taxonomy (GTDB): domain Bacteria; phylum Pseudomonadota; class Gammaproteobacteria; order Enterobacterales; family Pasteurellaceae; genus Gallibacterium; species Gallibacterium anatis. The sequence continues at coordinate 165 of NZ_KB903703.1, forward strand.
GGTGTATTTTTGAGCATAGGCATTTCCTTTTTTCGATATGCCTATTAGATCAAACCTCTAGAGGTATGTCTAGAGGTTTGTCAGCAGTCTGGGGACAGATCACAATCTGTCCCTTCTTTTTATGCAGCTAAACTCGGTCGAACCCCTAAGGTGTGGCAAATAGCATAAGTTAATTCCGAACGATTTAAGGTGTAAAAATGGAAATCTTTCACGCCTTCTTTAGATAGAATTTTCACCATATCAATAGCAATGCTGGCACCAATTAAATTGCGTGTGGTTTGGTCTTTTTCTAAACCGTCATAAAGTTTGAACATCCAGCTTGGAATTTTTACATTGGTAACTTTCGCCATTTTTTGTAACTGCACGAAATTGGACACCGGTAAAATACCCGGCACAATCTCCACATCTATGCCGACAGTGACACAGCGATCACGAAAACGGAGATAACTGTCAATATCAAAAAAGAATTGTGTAATCGCACGACTGGCACCGGCTTCCACTTTCTGTTTCAAAAAAATCAGATCCGCTTGCGCCGATTTAGCTTCCGGATGCACTTCCGGATAAGCAGCGACCGAAATATCAAAATCAGCCACTTCTTTGAGTAATTTCACTAAATCTTTGGCATAAAACGGTTTTTTATCATATCCGGGCGGCTCGTCACCACGTAATGCGACAATATTGCGAATACCGCTATCCCAATAATCTTTGGCTATCGCTTTTAACTGTTCCGGTGAGGCATCAATACCGGTTAAGTGTGGAGCAGCTTCAATGCCCGTTTGTTGTTTAATGGTTTTAACTACGCTATGTGTGCGTTCTCGCTCTCCGGAATTTGCACCGTAAGTGACAGAAACAAATTTAGGTTGCAGTGATTTTAAGCGTTGAATTGAATCCCATAACAGTGTTTCCATTTTTTCATTTTTTGGCGGGAAAAACTCAAAAGAAACATTAATATCGCCATTTAAATCGGCAATACTTCTATTTAAAACATCAATCTCTTTGGCATAGCTCATAATTTGTACTCCTTTTTCTTGTTTAGCCGTCTAGACGTTAAAATAGAAAGATTTTATTTTTGAGTCAATCTCATAATTTTCAGGATAAATATGAATAAAATTCATATTGGGGAAGTAAGAAGGAGAAAGAAGAAAAACGCAGAAAACCGAGATATTGATGAATAAATATGGAAAATCAAGTATGATAAACCGCTTTTAACAGCGTCCGATAACGAAAAAGGAGCAACTATGTGGACGGATATTTTAACTAATTACAGTGTGTTTATTTTAGAGCTGATCACTTTAGTGGCAGTGATTGCCGTTGTTTTCGGCATTATTGTGACAATGAAACAGAAAAATCTTAGCAAAGGTGAATTGCAGATTACGCACTTAAATGAACAGTATCAACAGCAACAACAGTTACTAAAAGAGTGTCGATTGCAAGAACAGCAGATAAAACAGCTGGTAAAAAACCGTAAAAAACAGGACAAGGCAAAAGCGAAACAGGCGAAGAAAGCAGCAAAAGAGGCAGAAAAAAATAACAATGAGCAGGATCAACAGCAATGGTTGCAACAGCAGAAACCTTGTGTATACGTTATTGATTTTAAAGGTGATATTCAAGCGAATGCTGCTAATTCATTAAGAGAAGAGATCAATGCAGTCTTGGCGGTTGCCAGACCTGAAAAAGATGAAGTGTTATTACGTCTGGAAAGTCCTGGCGGTGTGGTTCACGGTTATGGCTTTGCTGCTTCACAATTGCAACGTTTGCGTAATAAACATATTCCATTGACGATAGCGGTGGATAAAGTGGCTGCGAGTGGCGGTTATATGATGGCGTGTGTGGCGGATAAAATTGTGGCTGCGCCTTTTGCGATTATCGGCTCGATCGGCGTGGTGGCGCAAGTGCCGAATATTCATCGCCTTTTGAAGAAACACGATGTTGATGTTGATGTGATGACAGCGGGGGAATATAAACGAACCGTTACGGTATTGGGTGAGAATACCGAAAAAGGGAAGCAGAAATTTCAACAAGAGTTACAGGAAACGCACGATTTATTTAAACAATTTGTTGCACAACATCGACCTCAAGTGGAGATTGATAAGGTAGCAACCGGTGAGCATTGGTTTGGGCAGCAGGCATTGGATTTGGCATTAATTGATGAGGTGAAAACCAGTGATGATCTGATTTTGGCAGCGATTGAAGAAAAAGATGTGTTAGCGATTAAATATAGTACGAAAAAATCATTGGTACAAAAATTAGGCAAACAGGCGGAAGAAAGTGCCGCTCATATTGTGGCGAAACTGTTACATCAAGGCAAAAATCTCTTTTTTTAAAGTAGGAAAAAATAATGTTGGATACGCTTAATTTAACACACGAACAACAGCAGCAGGCAGTTGAAAAAATTCAACAATTAATGCAGCAAGGCGTTAATAGCGGTGAAGCTATCCGTTTGGTCGCGGAACAGTTGCGCCAACAGGCAAAACAGCAGGAAAAGCAAAATGTTTGAGGTGATTCTAAAAAAAGTGGTGGAAGCGGCGATTTTGCCGCCTTTTAATTTAATTTTATTAGGTCTGCTTGCGTTTATTTTGCTTTTTACCCGTTTTCAGCGTACGGCGAAATCATTGTTGGCAGTGTCGTTATTGTTTGCTTATTTCATCAGCACACCTTTCTTTTCCAATTTTTTGATTAAGACGATTGCGTTGGATAAACCGAATGTTGAACTTTATCGACAAGGGCAGGTGATCGTGGTGCTTGGTGGCGGATTGCGTTATAGCGATTATCCGGAATCTTATTCAACAACGGCAGCATTACCATTGGAAAGAATGCGCTTTGCGGTTTATTTGCATCAAATGACGGATTTGCCGATTGCAATTAGTGGTGGTGTTGATAATGAAGCGAAAGTGATGGGCAGTGAATTACAACGTTTCTTTCAAATAGACCCGACTTGGCTGGATAACAAATCCAACACGACAGAACAGAATGCAATCTATCTGCGTAAATTGTTTAATCAGACGGAAGAAGGTAAGCAAATTCAACGTGTAATTCTCGTGACAAATGAGTGGCATATGCGCCGGGCCGTTGCTGCTTTTCAACGTCAAGGTTTTGAGGTATTTCCGGCACCGACTTTGAGTCAGCGCGCTTCCGGCAGCGGATTATTAAAATTCATTCCTCAACCGGTCAGTTTTTATCAATCCGGTTTAGTGTTAAGGGAGTGGCTGGGCATTTTGCGTGATAAATTAATTGGCTTGGATTAGCATTTATTCGGTAGTAAAAATCAATAAAAAATCCTATAATTTGGCAGTTACCTTGTCACCGATCAAACAGTAATTCATTATAAATTATTGTTTTATAACAAAATTTGTGAGGTTTTATGCGCTACCAGAAATTGGAAAATCAAGAAACGCATTGGAAATGGCTTTATTTAATGCGTAAAGCTCGTGAAGGAGTCAATATTACACGTTATCTTGAACAAAGTTTGGCGGACGATAAAATGCAACAGTTAGTCCAACTACAGCATCAAACCGAAGCGGTTCAACAGTGGATTAGTGAACATATGTCGCCTGATTTAGTGATAAAACTGGATCAGGCGATTCGTGCTAAACGGAAGCGTTTTTTTAATGCAGAAAAACAGAGTACCAAAAAGAAATCAATTGATCTGGATTATGCAGTCTGGTTACGTCTTTCTCGCTATTCTCGTAAGATGAAAATGACCTTGTCACAAACCATTATGTATATGATAGATGAACAAGAGAGCAAAGCGCTTTATGAGTCACAAATTCACGCAATGAAGAAAAACTTGCAGGAATTATTGAAATAAATAACCGATGCCGGCGTAAGCGAGATAAAGTCCGAATGCGATAAAAACCACACCGGCACCATTATCCAACCAACGACTATATTTGCTGTAAAAACGTTTTGCAGCCGGTCGAGAAAACAACAAGGCAATAATAGAAAAGTAGAGAAAGGTTTCTATTAAGATAACAGCCAAGACCAGAATAATATGTTCGATGCCATTGACGTTAGCAAGGTAAATCGATAACACGCTGCTAAAATAGATCACCACTTTGGCATTGGAAAGATTGACTAGCAATCCTTTCAGAATTTCCTGCTTAATTGAGGTTGTTTGTAGTTGTTGTGCTTTTTTATCATTTTCAAACACCACATTGTTTCGAACATTCAGCATTTTATAACCGATATAAGCAAGGTAACTTCCACCCAACAAGACCACAATGCCGTGCCATAACGGGCTGGTAGCAAACAGAATGGCTAATCCTAACAAAGCAGAAGTTGCCCAAAACGCTACCCCCATCGTAATGCCGATGACTGCACAAAATGCATTACGGCTCGAATTACCGGCAGCGGTTTTGCTGACATAGAAGAAATCCGGACCGGGACTCATTAAGCCCAATAAATGTACAATCATAATATTCCATAACATAGCGCAGTCCTTTAGATCATTGATCTGATTAAGAAAATAACAATAATTGCATACAATGCCGCCAGTAGATCATCAAACATAATACCGAAGCCGGTTTGCAGTTTGCGGTCAAAATAGCGAATTGGATAAGGCTTGATAATATCAAAGAAACGGAATAGCACAAAAGCAGTTAAGCACCATTGCCAAGCGTGATTTGGCAAAGCGGTGAGTACCAGCCAGATGGCGACAATTTCATCCCATACGATAGAACTGTGATCGTGCACTTTCATATCGTGCGCTGTTTTTTCACATAAATAACAGCCGATAAAAAAGGCTATCAAGGCGAAAATAAGAAAGAAAGGAACGGCAATCCATTGTAGAAGCAGCCATCCTATTAATAATCCGACCAATGTGCCCCAAGTACCCGGAGCAGGGAAGATCAAGCCTGAACCGAAACCAAGTGCAAGCAGATGCACCGGATTGGTTAATTTGACGTTTTTGAGTGCATCGTGATTAGTTTTATTTGAAGTGATCAAAGCCATGAGTCACTGCGACCTCTATTGGTTGAGAATGTTGGGTAAATTGTAATTGCTGATTGGCACGAATTTGACCGATGCAATGATATTCTACATCGAGATAACGTAAGGTTTGTTCCATTTTTGCCCGCATTGCTTCTGCAACCGTGAAACAAAGTTCGTAATCTTCACCGCCGGCAAGTGCAAATTTTTGTGCCTGTTCTAATGAAAATTGATTTAATAACGGCTTGGACAGCGGCAGTTTATCTAATTCAATAACAGCGCCACATTGACTCCGTTCCAGAATATGCTGAAGATCGGAAATTAAGCCGTCAGAGAGATCAATCGCTGCATTAGCGATACCTGCCAATTCCATCCCCATTAGAACGCGTGGTGTCGGGCGTAAATGGCGTTGTAATAAGTAGCGTTGATCATCATTTTCAATTTTTGACTGTTGTAATAACAGCTGTAAACCGGCGGCACTATCACCCAGTGTACCCGAAACATAAATCCAATCACCGGGTTTAGCAGTGTGTCGACATAATATTTTATCTTTCGCCACTAAGCCGTGTGCGGTGATAGTTAAAGAGAGCGTTCCTTTGGTAGTATCGCCACCGATTAAATCAACATTATAGTGATCAAGAATCTGAAACAGGCTTTGGCTGAATTCACTTAACCACTGTTCATCAATTTTCGGTAGGGTTAATGCCAGACTAATCCACGCCGGTTCCGCTCCCATTGCTGCTAAATCACTTAAATTGACGGCAACGGCTTTATAAGCGAGATCGGCAGCTGAAATAGACGGCAAGAAATGCGTTCCTTCAACCAAAGTATCGGTAGTCAGTGCTAAACGGCGATTAGGTTTAATTTCAGTGATTGCACAATCATCACCGACAGATAGCAGCACATCGCGCCGAGGTTGACGGGTAGAGGCGGAGAAATAACGTCGAATAATATCAAATTCGCCATTGTCAGGCATAAAGAAATCCTTTCAGAAAAAAATCCCTTGTGGCATTCACAAGGGAAAATGGAGATTGTTTATTTTAGTCCAAACTTCGGTGCTAATTTATCCAAAATGCTATTAATATATTTATGGCTGTCTGCCGCACCGAATGTTTTTGCCACCTCAATCGCTTCATTGATGACGACTTTGTAAGGAATATCATCAACATATTTAAGTTCAAAAGTCGCACAATCTAAAATAGCCCGTTCGATTGTTCCCAACTCTTCGATTTTACGATCTAAAAAAGAAGCATATTCTTGTTCTAGATTGTCGAGATTGTTGACAGTGCCATTAAAGAGTTTGCGAAAATAGGCGACATCCGCACCTTTGGTTTCATCGTTGGTCACTAAATCCAATTCGATACTTTCCGGGCTGTTTTTCGATATAAACCAGGAATAAAGTGCTTGAACAGTACATTCACGAGCACGACGACGTTTACTTGGTTTTTTTTCAGTTTTTTGTTGTGGATTCATTATTCGGAAATCTGTGCTAATAAATTAACCATTTCCAAAGCTACCAATGCAGCTTCAGCCCCTTTATTTCCAGCTTTTGTGCCGGCACGTTCAATTGCTTGCTCGATATTTTCAGTGGTCAAAACACCGAAAGCAACAGGGATTTCAGCTTGCATCGCAACTTGTCCTAAACCGCTACTTGCTTCCCCTGCAACGTATTCAAAGTGTGCAGTGCCACCACGAATAACTGTACCTAAAGCAACAATCGCATCAAATTTTTTGCTTGCGGCCAAACGACGAGCAACTAGCGGCAATTCATAAGCACCGGGTGCTTTTACCACAGTGATATTTTCATCTTTTACTTGACCAACGCGAGTTAGTGCATCCAATGCACCTTCCAACAAGCTATCATTAATAAAACTATTGAAACGGGCGATAACTACTGCGATTTTCGCATTTGGTGAAGCGATTTGACCTTCTAAAACTTTCATCAAAAACTCCTAAGTGGTTAAAATCCGCCGCTCACGGCGGTAGCCAATTCATTGAATGAACATTGAATAAAAACGGTTGCAGATTCTAGCATAAAAAAACGTTTTCGGATATGACGAATAAAAGATGATGAAGGCACAAGGAAAGTAAAAAATAAGCCGGTTTATTTGCCGACTTATTTTTAAATGTTTAACAAGAAAAAATGGAATTATGCGTTTACGGTAACGAAAATTGGGGAATCATCATTTTTTTCCACCAATTTGCCAACCGGAATCAAGGAGATATTCTCTTTTGCAGCCATATCAAATAATGCCGCTTTTGCTTCTGGCATCACCGCTACCAATAATCCGCCGGAGGTTTGCGGATCGCATAACACCGCCTTTTGCGTTTCAGTGATAGGGCTGACTTTATGCCCGTAACTGTCAAAGTTACGTTCTGTTCCGCCCGGGATGCAGCCTTTTTCGATATAATCATAAACACCGTCCAAGGTTTTGATCTGTGAGACATCCACTTCAGCGGCAACACCGGAACCTTCACAGATTTCGATTAAATGACCGAGCAACCCAAAACCAGTGACATCTGTCATCGCAGTGACACCTTCTAATTCCGAGAATTGTGCCCCGATTTTATTCATTCGGCACATCACTTCTGCCGCCAAACCGCGATGTTCCGGTTTTAATTTCCCTTTTTTCTCTGCAGTAGTAAGTACGCCGATACCTAAAGGTTTGGTCAAGAAAAGTTCACATCCGGCTTTAGCGGAATTGTTTTTCTTCACTTTATCGATTGGGATAATACCGGTTACCGCTAATCCGAAAATTGGTTCAGGCGAGTCAATAGAATGCCCACCGGCAAGCGCAATGCCGGCTTCTTTACAGGCTTGGCGACCACCCTCAACAATGCGTCTGGCGATTTCCGGCGGTAATAGCTTAATTGGAAAGCCTAAAATAGCGATTGCCATAATCGGTTTACCGCCCATTGCGAAAATATCGCTGATGGCATTAGTGGCGGCAATACGTCCAAAAGTGAAAGGATCATCCACAATCGGCATAAAAAAGTCGGTGGTGCTGATAATGCCCATGCCATTACCAATGTCATAAACCGCAGCATCATCTTTACTTTCATTGCCAACTAAAAGGTGCGGATCGATAAATTTTTCTGCTTCTGTGTGAAGAATGGTTTCTAAAACTTTAGGGGAAATTTTACAACCGCAACCGGCGCCGTGGCTGTATTGTGTTAAACGGATTACATCCGCTACCGTATTTTCAAAATCGATATGACTGTTTGCGTGATTTGTCATAAATTTTACTTCGCCTCTGTAAGAACAACTATTGTGTTATAGCTTAGCACTTTCTCGCCAACAAAAGCCAATGCGGATCACATTTTTTAAAAAAGAAGAGAAAGTTTGTGATGAATTAGGTAATGTTTATATCCTTAAACATTAATTACTACAGTCGGCGGATATATTCCGCCGTGTTCTTTAGTTAAAACCTCTTAATCTAAAGTGAAGTTAGGAAATGCATATATTTCAAGATTTTGTGCGAAATAGAGGTTGAATCTAGCGTCAAAATCAAAAAAATGCCGAATAATCTGGCAAAATGTAAGCGTATTATTTACAAATCGTGAGATTTCATTTATTAATGACAGCAATTCTATGCAAAATAGAAGAACTACTAATAAATAAGGAGTATAAGATGCAGAATTCATTTAAAAAATCATTGTTGATGGTGGCACTTGGTTTAGGTGTAACTGCAACAACAACAGTGATGGCTGCAAATGTGCCTGCTGGCACAGAATTGGCGGATAAGCAGGAATTGGTTTGGAATATCAGTGCCAACCCGGCAACATTAGATCCGCAGAAAATGGAAGGTGATGTTGAAGGAAATTATGCACATCAACTTTATGAAACTTTAGTGATTTCCGATGCTAAAGGTCATATTTTACCGGGAGTGGCTTCTTCTTGGGATCATAGTGAAGATTTTAAAACTTGGACTTTCCATCTTCGTCCGGAAGCAAAATGGTCTAATGGTGATCCGGTTGTTGCTGGCGATTTTGTTTATGCGTGGCAACGTTTAGCTGATCCTAAAACTGCATCACCATACTCCAGTTATTTGGATTTCTTAAAATTAGCGAATGCAGATAAAGTGATTGCCGGTAAGGCGCCGGTGACTGATCTTGGTGTAGAAGCGAAAGATGATCATACTTTAGTGTTGCATTTAACGGAATCTGTGCCTTATGTGGATAAATTGGTGGAACATTATGTGTTGTCACCGGTGAACCCAAAAGTGGTGGAAAAATTTGGCGATAAATGGACAGCACCGGAAAATTTGGTTGGTAACGGTGCATTCGTTTTGAAATCACAAGTAGTGAATGAAAAAGCCGTTTTAGAGCGCAATCCATATTATTGGGATAATGCAAAAACCGTGTTGAATAAAGTCACTTTATTGCCGATTGAGTCTTCGGCAACGGATGTTTCTCGTTATCGTGCAGGTGATGAAGATATGACCGGTAAAGAAATCCCGATTGAATTATTTGCTAAATTGAAAAAAGAATTGCCGGATGAATTACATATTTCGCCATTACTTTGTACTTATCTTTATGAAGTCAATACTGCAAAAGCACCATTTGACAATGCCAAAGTTCGTAGAGCATTATCGTTAGCGTTAGATCGAAACATCATTACCGATAAGATTTTGCAACAGGGGCAAACTCCAGCATACATTTTCACACCGCCATTCATTAATGGTGCAGAAAAAATGAAAAATCCTGAATGGGCAAGTTGGGATCAAAATAAACGTAATCAGGAAGCAATCAAATTATTGAAAGAAGCCGGTTACGATAAAGCTCATCCATTAACTTTCAATTTGCTTTATAACACTTCCGACAATCACAAAAAATTGGCGATTGCCGCACAATCTATCTGGAAAAAGAATTTGCAAGGCGTTGTCAACATCAATTTGGAAAATCAAGAGTGGAAAACCTATCTTGATTCTCGCCATCAAGGAAATTACCAAATGGCAAGAGCAGGCTGGTGCGCGGATTATAATGAAGCAAGCACTTTCTTGAATTATTATATTTCCAACAGTGCGAATAATACCGCTTTCTATAAAAGCAAAGCGTATGATGATTTAATTGCGTCTACATTTAAAACCCAGACCGATGAAGAGCGTGCAGATGTGTATGCAAAAGCGGAAGCACAGTTGGATGCCGATACTGCAATGGTGCCGGTTTATCATTATGTTCAACCGCGCTTAATCAAACCTTGGGTGAAAGGCTTTGCTGACGCACATCCGGGGCAAAATTACTATTTGAAAGACGTTTATATCATTAAACATTAATTTTTATATTACCCGTTCCATTTGCGGATGGAACGGGATTTTATAATTGGCTTTTCGCCTTTTTATTGTGGGATTTGTGTATGCTTAAATTAATTTTTCGCCGAATTTTAGAGGCGATCCCTACGCTGTTTATCCTTATTACTGTTTCTTTTTTTATGATGCGCCTTGCGCCGGGCAGTCCTTTTTCCAGTGAAAAAAATTATCCGCCGGAAGTTATTGCAAATATTGAAGCAAAATATCATCTTAATGAACCATTAATGGTGCAATATGGTATTTATTTAAAGAATTTGGCTCACGGTGATTTCGGACCGTCATTTAAATACAAAGATTACACCGTTAATCAATTAGTGGCACAGGCGTTTCCTGTTTCACTCAAATTAGGTTTTTCCGCTTTTATTTTAGCTTTGGTATTTGGTATTTCTGCCGGTGTGATCGCCGCTTTGAAGCAGAATAAGTGGCTGGATTATCTGATAATGACGTTTGCGATGACAGGGGTGGTTGTACCGAGCTTTGTGGTCGCACCGTTATTAGTGCTAATTTTCTCTATTACCTTAAAACTGTTGCCATCCGGTGGTTGGAATAATGGGCAGTTTATCTATATGTTGATGCCGATGGTGGCGTTATCTTTATCTTATATTGCCAGTATCGCGCGTATTATGCGTAGTTCAATGATTGAAGTATTGCATTCAAATTTTATCCGTACTGCGAAAGCAAAAGGTTTGCCAATGAGCCGTATTGTGTTGAAACACGCATTACGTCCGGCATTGTTACCGGTGATTTCTTATATGGGGCCGGCATTTGTTGGCATCATTACCGGCTCTATGGTGATTGAAAGTATTTTTGTCTTACCGGGAATCGGTCAGCTCTTTGTGAACGGTGCATTAAATCGTGATTATTCGTTAGTATTGAGTTTGACTATTTTAGTCGGCACCTTGACGATTGTTTTTAATGCGATTGTGGATATTTTATATGCTGTGATTGATCCAAAGATTCGCTATTAGTGGAGTGGTAAAAATGTTAAAAATAAAAGAAAATCAAGCATTAATGGAAAAATTAGGCGAACAGTTGGAAACGGTTGACGGTCGCAGTTTGTGGCAAGATGCACGTCGTCGCTTTTTCCGCAACAAAGCGGCGGTAGCGAGTTTAATCATTTTATTTTTCATTATGCTGTTTGTGATTTTTGCACCGATGTTGATGCCGTTTAGTTATGAAGATACCGATTGGGCGATGATGACAAATCCGCCGGATTTTGAATCTATGCACTATTTCGGTACAGACTCTTCCGGGCGCGATCTATTGGTGCGCTTGGCAATCGGTGGGCGTATTTCCTTATTAGTCGGGGTTGCCGGTGCACTGATTGCGGTGTTGGTCGGTACGCTTTATGGTGCAACCGCCGGTTATATTGGTGGCAAAACTGATGCAGTGCTAATGCGTATTTTAGAAATTCTTTACTCCTTTCCGTTTATGTTCTTTGTGATTTTGTTGGTCACTTTCTTCGGGCAGAATATTTTGCTGATTTTCGTGGCTATCGGAATGGTGTCTTGGCTGGATATGGCGCGTATCGTGCGCGGTCAGACACTGAGCTTGAAACGTAAAGAATTTATTGAAGCAGCGATTGTCTGCGGTGTCTCTTCACGTCAGATTGTATGGCGACATATTGTGCCGAATGTGCTGGGTGTGGTTGTGGTTTATGCCTCTTTATTAGTGCCGGGAATGATTTTATTTGAATCTTTCTTAAGTTTCTTAGGGCTTGGTACACAAGAACCGTTAAGCAGTTGGGGCGCGCTGTTGAACGATGGTTCCAAATCTATGGAAGCAGCACCTTGGTTATTGATTTTCCCGGCGATTTTCTTAGTGATTACGCTGTTCTGTTTTAATTTTATTGGTGATGGCTTGCGTGATGCGCTTGATCCGAAAGATCGATAAGGTGAGAAAAAATGACAAACGAAAAACAACCTCTCCTTGATGTTCAAGATTTACGTGTAACATTTAAAACGCCGGACGGTGATGTTACCGCTGTGAATAATTTAACTTTTACGTTAAATGCCGGTGAAACCTTAGGCATTGTCGGTGAATCCGGTTCAGGCAAATCGCAAACCGCCTTTGCGTTAATGGGGTTATTGGCGGATAACGGACGTACCGCCGGTTCCGCACGTTTTAATGGTGAAGAAATTTTGGGGTTACCCGAAGCGCAATTAAACCGACTCCGTGCAGAGCAGATTGCTATGATTTTCCAAGATCCGATGACTTCATTAAATCCTTATATGAAAATTGGTGAACAGTTAATGGAAGTGCTGATTTTACATAAAGGGTATGATCGGAAACAGGCTTTTGATGAGTCAGTGAAGATGCTGGATGCAGTAAAAATGCCGGAAGCGAGAAAACGGATGAATATGTATCCGCACGAATTTTCCGGTGGGATGCGTCAACGTGTAATGATTGCAATGGCATTGTTATGTCGCCCGAAATTATTGATCGCAGATGAGCCGACAACCGCATTGGATGTGACCGTTCAAGCACAGATTATGACCTTGTTGAATGATTTAAAACGAGAGTTTAATACCGCAATTATTATGATTACTCACGATTTAGGCGTAGTAGCAGGGAGTTGCGATCAAGTATTAGTAATGTATGCTGGTAGAACAATGGAATATGGTACAGCAAAAGAGATTTTTTATCAGCCGACACATCCTTATTCTATCGGGCTTATTAATGCTGTGCCACGCTTGGATACTGAAGAAGAGCAGTTGACCACCATTCCGGGAAATCCGCCAAACCTATTACATCTGCCAACCGGCTGCCCGTTCCGACCACGTTGCCAGTTTGTCAGTGAACAGTGTAGCAATACACCGCAATTAACGGCATTCGGCAATAATCGCTTGCGTGCCTGCTTTGTTGATGTACAGGAAATGATATTAAGAGGAAAAGCATAATGAGTAATTTATTGTTGGAAGTTGAAGATCTGAGTGTGCATTTCCAAGTACAAGGCAGTGAAGGTCTCTTTTTTAAGAAAAAGCAGACATTACACGCCGTTAATCACGTTTCATTTAAATTATATGAAGGTGAAACCTTAGGGGTAGTAGGGGAGTCAGGTTGTGGTAAATCGACTTTGGCGCGAGCCATTATCGGTTTGGTGAAATCTGCCGGCGGTAATATTCTATGGTTAGGCAAGGATTTAAGTAGTCAATCTGAAAAGGAGTGGCACGCAACACGTAAGGATATTCAGATGATTTTCCAAGATCCATTAGCATCATTGAATCCTCGAATGACTATTGGCAATATTATTGCCGAGCCGTTAAAAATTTATTTTCCTGAATTATCAGCAGAAGAAGTGAAATCCCGTGTACAAGCAATGATGCTTAAGGTGGGATTATTACCAAATTTAATTAATCGCTATCCACACGAATTCTCTGGTGGGCAATGTCAACGTATTGGTATTGCAAGAGCATTAATTATTGAGCCGAAATTGATCATCTGTGATGAGCCGGTATCGGCACTTGATGTATCCATTCAGGCACAAGTAGTGAATTTGTTGAAGTCACTACAAAAAGAGATGGGGTTATCACTTATTTTTATTGCTCACGATTTGGCGGTGGTAAAGCATATCTCAGATCGTGTGTTAGTAATGTATTTAGGCAATGCGGTGGAGTTGGGAACCTATGATCGTGTTTATCATCAAACCAAACATCCATACACTAAAGCATTAATGTCAGCGGTGCCAATTCCTGATCCAGATTTGGAAAAAGATAAGCAAATTCAGTTGTTGGAAGGTGATTTGCCTTCACCTATTAATCCACCTTCAGGTTGTGTTTTCCGTACTCGTTGCCCGATAGCAGATACGGAATGTACCTTAACTAAACCAAGATTGTTAGGAGACAAACAGCATTTAGTCGCTTGTTTTAAGGTATAGGTGTGAGCTAGATCACAAAAAATATCGCTCACTGCTAAAAACAGTGGGCGATTGTATTTATAGAGATAAAATCACTGGATTTTTTTTAATAGAATGAGTATATTTGCGAACAGTTGTTAGCTGAAATAAAGAAGGTTATTTTTATAATGCAAAATTATACTCAAACGCTTTCCCATTTTGTCGATGTAATTCGTCAACAAAGTGAAAAACTTTCTCAACGTACAGCATTACGCTATTTCGATCATCAACATAAATTACAAGATATTTCATGGCAAAGTTTTCACCAGCAAAGTGAACAGCTCTCACGAGCATTATTGACATTAGGTATAGGTGTTCAGGATAAAATCGGTATTTTTGCTCAAAATATGCCACAATGGACAATCGCAGATATTGCCATTTTGCAGATTAGAGCAGTTACTGTACCGATTTTTGCTACGAATAATGAAACGCAGACAAAATACATTATTAACCATTCTGAAATGAAAGTGCTGTTTGTTGGGAATCAAAAAGAGTATGATGTAGCACTTTCTATTGCACCGCATTGCCCAAAATTAGAAAAAATTATTGCAATGCAACCGCTTGATTTACGTGGTATCGAAATGGGGATCAGTTGGCAGGATTTTATTGCAACTGCCGGCGACGAATCACAGCAACAATTAGCGCGAAGATTGGCGCAAAAATCAATGCAGGATCTTTTTACCTTGATTTATACGTCAGGCACAACCGGTGAGCCGAAAGGGGTAATGCTTGATTATCAAAATTTGGCGCATCAATTAGCGACTCATCAGCAGACATTGATGAAAATTGATGGCAGTGATGTTTCTTTATCTTTTTTGCCGTTATCTCATATTTTTGAACGTGCGTGGGTGGCTTATGTGCTGTCGCAAGGGGCAGTGAATGTTTATCTGGATGATCCGCATAAAGTAAGAGAAGCGTTGTCTGTGGTGAAACCGACCTTGATGTGTGCGGTGCCGCGTTTTTATGAAAAAATTTATGCAACGGTCTTTGACAAAGTGAAACAGGCGCCGTGGCTACGCCAACAGATTTTCTATAATGCGTTGCGAATTGGCAAATTGGCATTGCGCTATCAGCAGAAACAACAACCTTTGCCGTTTTGGTTAAAGCCATTACATCAGCTTGCAGATCGTTTAGTATTCGGTAAGTTGCAACAGGTGCTTGGTGGGCGCATTCGGATGATGCCTTGTGGTGGAGCGAAATTAGAGCCTGAAATCGGCATCTTTTTCCATTGTATCGGGGTTAATATTAAATTGGGTTACGGAATGACGGAAACGACAGCAACCGTTTCTTGTTGGCCTGATTTTGGTTTTGAATCCAATTCCATCGGGCAGATTATGCCGGGAACAACGGTTAAAATCGGTGATGAGAACGAAATTTTGGTAAAAGGTGGCGGTGTAATGAAGGGGTATTTTAAAAATCCGGAAGAAACCGCGAAATGTTTTACCGAAGACGGTTTTTTTAAAACAGGTGATGCCGGTTATGTTGATGCTGAGGGCAATTTATTTATGACCGATCGCATAAAAGATTTAATGAAAACTTCAACTGGAAAATATATTGCTCCCCAAGCAGTGGAGGGCAAATTATTGCAAGATAAATTAATTGAGCAGATTGCTGTGATTGCTGATGCCAGAAAATATGTGTCAGCTTTGGTGGTTCCTTGTTTCGATACGTTGGAAGAGTATGCCAAAAAACTCAACATTCAGTATCAAAATCGGTTAGATTTGATCAAAAATACTGCGATTGTTGAAATGTTTGAAAAGCGGATTAATGAATTGCAAAAAGAGTTGCAAGGATTTGAAAAAATTAAAAAATTTACGTTATTACCAAAAGCCTTTTCGATTGAATTAGGTGAGATTACCCCAACTCTAAAACTGCGTCGTAAAGTGATTTTGCAACGTTATCACGCTCTGATTGAACAAATGTATCAGTAATCGTCAAATAGATACGGTATTATTTTAGGGTAATACCGTATTTTCTTTTAAAAAATCCAGTAGAATTTGCTAAAAATATTAGATTCCATCTAATTTATCAGCATAAAAATCCATAAAATTATATTTTTTACTTCAATTTGCCATCCAATCCGTATAAACTTCCTGCTTTAAAATTAATACCTAAGGGAAAGTATATGTTATCTAAAAAAGATATTTTAATTCTGGGTATGATGATTTTTTCGCTGTTTTTGGGTGCAGGGAATATTATCTTTCCACCGATGGAGGGTTATCATGCCGGTTCGAGTTGGTTGTGGGCTGCGTTAGGTTTTATTTTAACCGGTGTTTTTATGCCGTTTATTACTTTGATTGTGGTAACAGTTCGTGGACGCGGTGAAGCGTTATCTACCGATCTTCCGCCGTGGGTTGGTGTTGTATTTTGGTCAATTCTTTATTTAATCATTGGTTCAACATTTGCAATGCCTCGTGTTACTAATGTTGCTTATGAAATGGCGTGGCAGCCTTTAAATATTTATAACGGTGAGCATTCTCATATTTTATTCGCGTTAGTGTTTAACATTATCGGTATGAGCTTTATGCTTGGGCGCAGTACAATGATTTCGACCATCGGTAAATTTATGGCACCGATTTTATTGGTGTTATTGATTATTGTCGGTATTGGTGTCGTGTCCGATCCTTTATCGGAAATTATTGCACCTTCCAGTAATTATGCCGAAGGTTCAGCTTTAGTTACCGGTATGATTGGCGGTTATCAAACAATGGACGTGCTTTCCGCAATGGCGTTCGGTGGTATTGTTGCTCGTGCGTTTGCTGTCAATAATGTAACGAACGGAAGAACCATTGTGCGTTATACATTAGCAGCCGGTGTCACTTCGGTGGTGTTATTGAGCGGTTTATATCTCTGTTTATTCTACCTAGGCGCAACCGGAGATATGGTGGCATCAACCTCTACCAATGGCGGACAAATTTTCTCACGTTATATCAATGAGTTATTCGGTGCCACCGGCTTGTGGATTATGAGCGGCATTGTGATGTTAGCCAATTGGACCACATTGGTTGGTGTAACCAGTGCTTGCGCAGATTATTTTTCTCGTTTTCATCCACGTTTAAATTATCCGTTTTTTGTGGTGTTGTTCACGATCGCGACCATTATTATTTCTGAAACCGGTCTGGACACACTATTGCGAGTAACAATTCCGGCACTATTATTGATTTATCCGGTAGCAATTATGCTAGTGGTATTACAGATTGTGCGGAAAAAACTGCCGGTAGTGAGCTGGAGTTATAATGCCACTATCGCACTAACAACACTGTTCAGTTTGTGTGATAGCTTGAAAAATATGGGCTTGTTGCCACAAGGCGTAGAAAAATTGTTAAGCTATTTACCGTTTTATCAAGAAGGTTTGACTTGGTTAATCCCGGTATTGTTAATGTTGTTATTGACAATTATTGTTGGTAAATTTTCTGTGAAAAAACAGCATTAATTTCAGGTAGATATGAAAAACAGTGTGCGAAATAATTCGTACACTGTTTTTTTAGATTATTGTTCCTCTTCTTCAATCTCATCTGCCATAGCTGCCAATAAATCGCGGCATAATTGTGCCAGACTGCGATAAAATGCGGTTTGTGCGTGAGCTTCAATCTGTCCAAGAAAACGCCCGATAGTTGGCAATAAAAAAGTTTGGAACAGTTGTCGCTGTGCCTCAAGCGAACCAATTTGATCTTCAATCCAAGCAGCCGTCAATAAGGGCAATGCAATATGATCACTGTCAGCGACTTCAGGCATTGCACGTTCTTGCCGAAATGCTTTAAATTGTTCAACATCAACACCGTAAGCAGAGAGTTTAAAATCGACAGATTGTTGCAAATGTTGATAATCTTGGCTTAATTGTTCTAGTGTCCAACCTGATGTTAATTGCGTCAGCGCAGTGTCGGTTTGTGGATCAGCAGCTAAATCCCAAATGGTTTTAACGCCTGCTTGTTGTAACCATTGCAATGCCGGCGCAAGAATCGGATCTTGCGGTTGACGTTGAAAAAAATTACCGAATAAACGGCATAAAATAGAAAAATGATTAATTTCGACCTGTTCGTCCATATTTGTCCTAACTATTAGAGAAATTATGAATTAAAACTGTATAAAGAGCGTAAGTTTACTATAATTCCTGCGGAAAGATAATGAATTTAGGAGTTTAAATGAAATATATCGGAGCGCACGTCAGTGCATCGGGAGGCGTTGAAAATGCGGTGTTACGCGCGGTTGAAATCGGTGCAAATGCTTTTGCGTTATTTACAAAAAATCAGCGTCAATGGAAAGTTGCACCATTAAAACAAGAAAATATCAATAAATTTAAGCAATGGTGCGAAAAATATCACTTTTCTGCGGCACAAATTTTACCGCACGATAGCTACTTGATTAATTTAGGTCATCCGACAGCAGAAGGATTAGAGAAATCAAGGACCGCCTTTATTGATGAAATGCAACGATGCCATCAGCTCGGCTTGCAATTATTAAATTTTCATCCGGGTAGTCATTTACAACAAATTGATGAACTGGATTGTCTAAAACGGATTGCGGAATCCATTAATATTGCGGTTGATACTGTGCCGAATGTGGTTGCCGTAATTGAAAATACTGCCGGTCAAGGTTCAAATTTAGGCTGGCGTTTTGAACATTTGGCGACCATTATTGAAAATGTGGAAGATAAAAATCGGGTTGGTGTTTGTTTGGATACTTGTCACACTTTTTCTGCCGGTTATGATTTGTCGACTTTAGCGGCGTGTGAAAAGACATTTCAACAATTTTCGGAGATTGTCGGTTTTCAATATTTGCGAGGAATGCATTTAAATGGTTCAAAAACGCCTTTAGGAAGCCGGGTTGATCGTCACGACAGTTTGCAGTCAGGCACAATTGGCACTGCTGTTTTTGAATATATTATGCCTGATCAACGTTTTGATAATATTCCGCTTATCCTGGAAACCATTCATCCGGAAATTTGGAAAGATGAAATTTCTTGGTTGCGTTCGTTAGAGAAACGTTAAAAAATAGCCGGAAAATTTGAGGTTTCTCACAAAAACAGCTATTTCTATTAAAAATAACTGGTCATACGTGTTGTTTTTAGGTAGGATTGATGCCAATTTTGAGTTTTGATTATTTTTACTTATTTTTGAGTTATGTTTTATCGAATTCTGGTATCAGTCTGTTTTTTACTGTTAGCTGCGTGTAGTAGTCATCCCGGCACGCAGTCAGCTTCTACATTTTCCGAAGACGATGATCCTATCCAAGCTTTAATCCTCAAAACCAACGCGAAAGAACGCGTTATCATCAATAAAAAATTAAATAATTTCTATCAGGAATGGATTGGTGTTCGTTATAAACTTGGCGGAACCGGGAAGGATGGCATTGATTGTTCCGCATTTGTACAAACTGCATTTGCAGAAAAATTTCATATTAGCCTGCCAAGAAGCACTTCAGAACAAAAATCTTTAGGTTATAAAATTCAAAAAGGTCAATTAAAACAAGGTGATTTGGTTTTCTTTAGAAAAAATCGTCACGTTGGTATCTATTTAGGCGATGATCTTTTTATTCATTCCAGTACAAGCCAAGGCGTGACCATTAGTTCTTTGAATGAGGATTATTGGTTAAGAACCTATACACAATCCAGAAGAGTATTAAATTAAGTATTTACTCGATAGTTAAACGTTAAAGCCGCTCTTTTGAGCGGCTTTTCGTTATAAATGGGTTTTCAGTTTATTCAGCAACGGTGAAATGCTGATGTAAATGCGCTTTTCGTTCTGCATCATCTACAAGCGCTGCTGCTAAATCAGGCAGACTAATATCAGCAGGTTGCCCATTTTTATCCAACAGAACGTGATTTCCACCGATACGATAATGCCCTGTCGCCTCAAATTTGACCGGATTGACGGCAAACATTGCCGCTGGTGATACAAATGCCCAGTTTAATTGTTTATTTTGTTTTAATTGAACCAATAATTGACGAATAGCATTGGCTGCCGGATAGATAGCTTCCGGAAATTCTTTAGTATCAACCAGTTGTAAATTAGGTGCGACATAAAGACAGCCGGCACCGCCAACAATTAATAAATAAGGCACAGCTGCTTGTTGTGCTGCTTGCAAAATGGATTGTATTCCTTTGTTATAATCGGCGACTAAATTCGGATTTTCCCAACCGCCGTTGAAAGCACTGATCACCGCATCAACATTGGTAAGTTGATCAACTAATTGTGTGGAATTGACATCTAATGGTACAGCGGTAAAGTTATCCGCTTTCGGTAATGAATCGGCGTGACGAGAAATCCCAATCACTTGATGACCACGTGCAATTAATTCAGCAGTTACCGCTTTACCAATTAATCCGGTTGCTCCAATTACAGCAATTTTCATATTAACTCCTTAATCTGTCTGTTATTCAAAAAACAACCTTATTATAGACAGCTGTTTTATTAAAGAGTAGTCTAGTATTCTTTAAAATACTTTCAACTATTAGTTTAAAATATGCAGAAAAATTATTATCAGCAACTTCTGTTTTTACACACTATTGCGCAAAGCGGCAGTATTTCAGCTGCTGCTAAAAAGTTAGAAATTAGTGCGGCAGCGGTGAGTAAATCATTGCAGACTTTAGAGCAGGAAATGGGATTGCCTCTTATTTTGCGTACTACAAGAAAATTGGTATTAACAGAAGCCGGCGAAAAACTGATTCAGCAAACGAAAGAAGCTGTTTATGCGATTGAAGATGCTTTTGAAAGTTTGAGTAGCGCTGCTAATCCACCATCAGGAACGGTAAAAATTACATTACCGCAAGTTGCTTTTTATATAGCTATCCAGCCGATTTATGCACAATTTTGTCAGCAATATCCCAATATTCAACTTGAATTGTCTATTAATAATGCGATGGTTGATATTGTGGATCACCATTTCGATTTAGGCATACGATTCGGACATAGCATTGAGGAGGGAATGATTGCCCATCAACTTACGACACCAATGCGGGAAGGTTTATTTGTCAGCAAAGAATATGCGCAAAAATATGGTGTGCCTCAATCCATAGCGGATCTCAAAAATCACCGATTTATCGGACATCGGTTTATGACGCATAATCGTTTAAACCCATTAACTTTACATATTGACGGTGAAGAACGGCAAATTGCACTTGAATCACAATTAATTTTTAATGACACTGAAATAATGATGGATGCAATTATACAAGGAATGGGAATTGGCAGAATCTTTGACTTACGTTATCAACAGTTAAACCTACAACAGGAATTAATCCCGGTATTAGAACCTTATTGGCGATCATTTCCTGCTTTTTATCTCTATTATTTTCCTAAACATCAACAATTAAAACGAGTAAAAGCAGTGATTGAGTTTTTGTTGGGGGAGAGAAAAATTAATAAGACTGAAACAATATAAGAGAGAAAATTGGTTGCGGGGGCTGGATTTGAACCAACGACCTTCGGGTTATGAGCCCGACGAGCTACCAAGCTGCTCCACCCCGCATTAGATGTGCATTACTATACACTCTTTCTGATTTTTTGCAAGATTTTTTTAAAAATTAAAGTTTTTTTGATAAAAAATAGACAAAATGGTGCTTTTATTTTCGATATCGATAGTAAGTGCTTTCGTTATGGAAAGAGCGATCGAGTAAATATGGCTAAAAAATATTTATTTTGGATAGGCAAAGAGATGGCGTTACGGATGATATAGCAGATGTGATGAAGAAAACCTCTCAAAAAATAGAAGAAGCTATTGAAATTTTGACAGAGGATGAACCACCTGAAAATTCGTCTACTGAAAAAAATGGCATATAGGACAAAATAGTTGGTCTTTTTGCACTTTATGCCTTTATAGGACAAAATAGTTGGTAAAGATTATTCTGGATGATCTTTACCAGCTTTTTTTATTTAAAAAATCCTGTATAAACAGTATCTTATGTTTTCTTGTTAAACCACTGTGAGGGCGTAATTTATCCTTAAGTTCTTTAAATAGCCCTTCAATCCTATTTGTTGTCTTTTCAATATTTAATTCCGGATATTC
>NZ_KB903704.1 GCF_000379785.1 Gallibacterium anatis DSM 16844 = F 149
AGAAAACTTTACCAACGCCGAGCAGAAACCGTAGAGCGCAGCTTTGCGGATGCCAAACAACATCACGGACATCGCTATGCTCGTTATAGAGGATTATCCAAAGTGCAAATGCAATGCTTCCTNGCGGCAATGGCACAAAATATCAAGAAAATTGCCCTNGTGGTATGGGCTATTTTGTCTTATTTATGGCGTCAATTTTACTTGTTTGAGGCATGGGTAAAACAATCAGCGAAAATGACCGCTTGCCCAGTTATCTGAAAGGAAAAGCAAGAGAAAAGCGACAAAGTAAAAAAACAAACCCACTTTTATCAAATGATTTTGGAAAGATGGGTTTGTCAGCAGTCTGAGTCGATAGCAATATCGACTTTTTTATTGCATATCTATTGCATAGAATAACCATTCTATTTACAACGGATTGAAAGATGAATCTATGGCAGTTATACTTAAAAAATCAAATAATTTTAGTTATTTAACATAAAGCACGTTATTTTAAACCGTATAACTAACTATATATAATGTATATTATGTTAAATAACAGATATTGTTTGTCACGGTCTATTTTGTTACAACGTTTCTTATTTTTTTATCTTTATTCTCTCTTCTTATTTTCTATTTGTGTTTTTCTAAATTTCTAAAACAACATTCCTTCATTCCTCAAAAATTCAAAACATACAATCGTTTTTGACTTGCTGGTAAAAATCACATAATAAAAGTTCGGATTTCTGCAATAACGATTCGGAACATTATTTATCCATTTGGATACGTTATCTGTTCTCTTCTGTTTATCGGCGTATTACCATATGAATAAATAAAGAGCGAATACCTAAGATATTCTGAATTTTCTTAAAAGGCGCTTGCAAATCAATTTTTGTAGTTGTACTATTTTGCTAGTACAAAATAATATCAAAGAGGATGCTATCGTGGCTTTTTTAGACGTTATCCAACAAACTATTCCCTATCAAGCGGACACAACTTCTCTTTTTGCCCGTCTTTGTGAGAACAAACCAAACACCCTTTTATTAGATTCCGCTGAAATTGGTAGTAAAAACAGCCTAAAAAGCTTGTTAATCGCTCAAACTGCGGTAAAAGTGGTATGCAGAAAACAAGCTGTCGAATTTATTGCTTTAACTGAGAACGGAACGGCTGTTTTAACCCAACTTCAGCAACATTTTTCTATTAATGCAGCATTACAAACCCAACGTTCAACACATCAATTAAGTGTTATTTTTCCTTTATTAAATAATGAGTTGGATGAAGACAGTAAATTAAAAACCATTACCATATTTGATGGATTGCGAACTTTATTACAGCAGTATCAAACATACTCACAACCAATTTTCTTAGGTGGTCTTTTTGCTTATGACTTGGTCGCCAATTTTATTCCAATGCAAGGTATTCACTTGGAAGATGATGGTTTGACTTCTCCGGATTATAGCTTTTACTTAGCTGAACAATTAATTGTGATCGATCATCAAAGTGAACAGGCAACGCTTTATACTTACGCTTTTGCGGAACAACATAAAACAACATTACAGCAACAAGCAGAACAGATAATTTCAACTTTATCTAATAATAATATTGTATTATCGCGCCAAAACGCCTCTACTGAAGTCAAAGTCAATATTGAGGATGAGGCTTTTAAAACGATTATTGAACGCCTAAAACATCACATTAATATCGGTGATGTTTTCCAAATTGTACCTTCTCGTCGCTTTTCGCTTGACTGCCCTAGCCCATTGGCAACCTATCATCAATTAAAACATAATAATCCAAGCCCTTATATGTTTTTTATGCAAGATGAAGAATTTACCCTATTCGGGGCCTCACCTGAAAGCGCATTAAAATATACCGAAGCTACCCGTCAATTGGAAATTTATCCGATTGCTGGTTCTCGTCCGAGAGGCTTTGACGCACAAGGCAATATCGATCCTGAATTGGATGCTCGTTTGGAACTGGAAATGCGGTTGGATCATAAAGAACAATCTGAACATCTTATGTTGGTCGATTTGGCGAGAAATGATATTGCTCGCGTATGTGAAAGCGGAACGCGCCGCGTTGCAGAACTTATGCAAGTTGATCGTTATTCTCACATTATGCATTTAGTGTCGAGAGTTGTCGGTAAACTTAAACCTGAATTGGATGCGCTGCACGCTTATCAAGCCTGTATGAATATGGGAACATTAACTGGAGCACCTAAAATCAAAGCAATGCAACTGATTTATCAAGTGGAAAAACAACGCCGCCACAGTTATGGTGGTGCGGTTGGTTACCTCTCTTCGAAAGGTGATTTGGACACTTGCATTGTGATTCGCTCTGCCTTTGTGCAAAACGGAACAGCTTATATTCAAGCCGGTTGCGGTGAAGTATTGGATTCCAACCCACAAATGGAAGCCGATGAAACCAGACATAAAGCGGCTGCCGTGATTAAGGCAATTAAACAGACAAATTGCCAATAGTAAGGATTTTGTTATGGCTAATATTCTTTTTTTAGATAATTTTGACTCTTTTACCTACAATCTTGTCGATCAATTTCGTGTGCTTGGACATAACGTGACAGTGTATCGTAACGATTGTGAATTGGATACGTTAATTAAAGCAGCAACAGCGCAATCTGATACTATTTTGGCACTTTCTCCCGGTCCCGGAAATCCTCAGCAGGCGGGTAATATGTTGCCGTTAATCAATGCATTGAAACATCAGTGCCCAATTATTGGCATTTGTTTAGGGCATCAAGCCATTATTGAAGCATTCGGTGGGGAAATTGTCCACGCCGGTGAAGTAATGCACGGAAAAGTATCGAAAATTACGCACGACAATCAAGCAATGTTTGCCGGATTGCCTAATCCACTCTCTGTTGCTCGTTACCACTCTTTAATGGGGAGCAACTTGCCATCCGAATTGATTGTAAACGCAGAATATAATCATATTGTGATGGCGGTTCGTCATCAATCCTTGCCGATTTGCGGCTTCCAATTTCACCCAGAATCTATTTTAACCGTACAAGGTGGACAACTTTTAAAACAGACCATTGATTGGTTATTAGCTCATTAAGCCAACTATAGAAACAACAAAAATTAAATAAACTTGAGGACAAGAATAATGGAAACACAACAAATATTAGAACAATTATTTAGTGGCACTTCCCTTTCTCGTGAACAAAGCAAACAGCTTTTTACTGCTGTCGTACAAGGTGAATTATCTAATGAACAATTAGCCGGTGCATTGATAGCTCTGAAATTCAAGGGAGAAACAGTAGATGAAATCAGTGGTGCGGTAACCGCATTACAAACAGCTGCTGAACCTTTCCCTACACCAAATTATGTCTTTGCCGATATTGTCGGTACCGGCGGTGATGGTGCAAATACCATCAACCTCTCTACTGCCAGCGCCATTATTGCCGCCAGTATGGGGGCAAAAGTCGCCAAACACGGCAATAGAAGCGTTTCCAGTAAAACCGGATCAAGCGATGTATTGGCAGCATTAGGTGTTCGTTTAGATTTGGATGCAGCTATTGCACATAAAGCACTGGATGAAATTGGCATCTGTTTTTTATTTGCCCCTCAATACCATCGTGGTTTTAAACACGCAGTGCCGGTACGTCAGGCGTTAAAAACCAGAACCATTTTCAACATTCTTGGACCATTGATTAACCCGGCAAAACCAAAACATCAATTATTAGGCGTTTATGATGAAAAATTACTACAACCTTATGCTGAAACCGCATTAACGTTGGGGCATCAACATAGTATTGTCGTTCACGGCGCCGGCTTGGATGAAGTAGCATTACACGCAGAAACACAAGTAGCTGAAATTTATCAAGGTAAAATCGAACGCTATACATTAACCGCAGAAGATTTCGGATTAAAACCGCAACCACTTGATGCAATTCGCGGTGGTGAACCGGAACAAAATGCACAATATATTCGCGCATTATTACAAGGAAAAGGCGAACCGGCCCACGTTAATGCAGTCGCTGCGAATACTGCTCTGCTTTTAAGACTTTTCGGTTATCAAGATCTAAAACAAACGACACAGCAAGTATTGGAACAGATTGCCAGTGGCAACGCCTATAAAACATTAGAAAAACTTTCACAATATTAATGAGATAACAATGATTACACAAAATTTTTCACAAACATTGCAACATAAAGCAACCGTATTGCAAAAAATTGTGGCGGATAAATTAATTTGGGTACAACAAAAGCAGCAGCAATTGCCTTTGGCAGAGTTTCAGGCAAAAGTGACAAAAAGTGATCGTGATTTTTATCAAGCATTAGCCAAAGGGACTCAGCAACAACCGGCATTTATTTTAGAATGTAAAAAAGCTTCTCCTTCAAAAGGACTAATTCGAAAAGAGTTTGATTTAGAAGGTATTGCTGATGTTTATCGTCATTATGCTACAGCTGTTTCAGTTCTAACCGATGAGAAATACTTCCAAGGAGATTTTGCCTATTTACCACGTGTTCGCCAGCGTATTTCACAACCTGTTCTTTGCAAAGATTTTATGATAAGTGAATATCAAGTTTATTTAGCACGTTATCATCAAGCGGATGCCATTTTATTGATGTTGTCTGTAGTAAATGATGATACTTATCGCATATTGGCGGATCTTGCGCATTCGCTAGGAATGGGAGTATTGACAGAAACGTCTAATCCGGAAGAGCTGAAACGTGCGATCAATCTAGGAGCAAAGGTGATTGGAATTAATAACCGTAATCTGCACGATCTCTCCGTTGATTTGCAACGTACGTTAGATCTTGCTTCACAAATTCCGCAAGACCGTATTGTTATCAGCGAATCGGGTATCTATACTCATCAACAAGTGCAACAATTAAAGCCGGTCGCTAATGCCTTTTTAATCGGCAGCAGTTTAATGGGCAGTGATGATCTTAACGCTACCGTTAGAGCCATTATTTATGGCGAAAATAAGGTTTGTGGTTTAACTCGTCCGCAAGATGCTAAACAGGCATATCAAGAAGGAGCATTATATGGTGGTTTAATTTTTGCTCAACATTCTCCTCGTTGTGTTAGTTTAAGGCTGGCTCAAGAGATCAGTACTATAGCACCGTTACGTTATGTTGGTGTTTTTCAGGATCAAGAAGTAGATATGATTGTGAAATTAAGTCAGCAATTATCTTTATTTGCTGTTCAGTTACACGGTCACGAAGATAGCAATTTTATTCAGCGATTACGCCAACAATTACCGCCGAAATGTCAAATTTGGAAGGCAATCAGCGTTGACGTAGAAAATTCGCATTTTCAATTTAATCCTGACGAAAATATTGACCGTTATGTCTTTGATGCACAAGTGAAATTACAAAAAGGAGGCACCGGTAAAATTTTTGATTGGACGCTGTTACCATCGCAATGGAAACAGAAAATTATGCTTGCCGGCGGTCTCAATAGCGATAATGTGGAAGCAGCAATGTCTCAATCTTGCTTAGGTTTAGATATCAATTCCGGCGCGGAGAGCAAGCCCGGTATAAAAGATGCGGATAAATTACATACCATTTTCCAACAAATTATCAATTATTAGGATGAAACTATGAGTGATACATTATTAAACCCTTATTTCGGCGAGTTCGGCGGAATGTATGTGCCGGAGATTCTTGTTCCGGTGTTGCAACAGCTGGAGAAAGCCTTTGTTGAGGCGCGTCAAGATCCGGAATTTCAAAAACAATTTAACGATTTATTGCAGAATTATGCCGGTCGTCCGACTGCATTAACTTTATGCCGTAACTTAACAAAAGGAACTAAAACCAAACTTTATTTAAAACGTGAAGATCTTTTGCACGGCGGTGCGCACAAAACCAATCAGGTGCTAGGTCAGGCACTTTTGGCAATGCGAATGGGTAAAAGCGAGATTATTGCTGAAACCGGTGCCGGTCAGCACGGTGTCGCCACTGCTCTAGCCTGTGCGATGCTCGGATTAAAATGTCGTATCTATATGGGCGCAAAAGATGTTGAACGTCAATCACCAAATGTTTTCAGAATGCGCCTTATGGGAGCAGAAGTGATTTCTGTTAATAAAGGTTCCTGTTCATTAAAAGATGCTTGCTGCGAAGCAATGCGCAATTGGTCAGCCAATTATGATAAAGCACACTATTTATTAGGTACCGCAGCTGGTCCACACCCATTCCCGACCATTGTACGTGAATTCCAAAAAATGATCGGGGAAGAAACTAAACGTCAAGTTTTTGAGCGTGAAGGACGCTTACCGGATGCAGTGATTGCGTGTGTCGGTGGTGGTTCAAACTCAATCGGAATGTTTGCTGATTTTATTAAAGAAGAATCCGTAAAACTCATCGGTGTTGAGCCGGCAGGTAAAGGCATTGAGACCGGACAACACGGTGCGCCGCTTGGACACGGTTCTGTCGGTATTTATTTCGGGATGAAATCACCATTAATGCAAACCAAAGATGGGCAGATCGAAGAATCTTACTCCATTTCCGCCGGATTGGACTTCCCTTCTGTTGGGCCGCAACACGCTTATTTGAACAGTATCGGTCGTGCGCAATATGTTTCCATCACTGATGATGAAGCTCTCGATGCATTCCAACAATTGGCACAACACGAAGGTATTATTCCGGCATTGGAATCCTCTCACGCCTTAGCTTATGCTTTAAAATTGATAAAACAGCATCCGGAACAAGAACAGCTTTTGGTGGTGAATCTGTCCGGACGTGGTGATAAAGATATTTTCACAGTGGATAAAATCCTCAAAGCAAAAGGAGCAAAATAATGAGCCGTTTTGATCAACTTTTTGAAAAATTAAATCAACAGAAACGAGGTGCATTCGTTCCTTTCGTGACACTTTGCGATCCAACATTAGATCGCTCTCTTGAGATTATTTGTACTTTAGTGGATAACGGTGCCGATGCTTTAGAATTAGGCTTTCCTTTCTCTGACCCTTTATTAGACGGGCCGGTCATTCAAGCGGCAAATAACAGAGCTTTATCTGCCGGTTTCAGCACCGATGCCTGTTTTGAATTGTTAGAAAAAGTGCGCCAAAAATATCCGCAAATTCCAGTTAGCCTATTACTTTGTGCCAATTTAATTTATGCCAAAACATTGGATGGATTTTATCAACGTTGCCAACAAGTTGGCGTTGATGCGGTACTGGTTGCCGATGTGCCTTTGCTTGCTGCTGAACCTTATGTTACCACAGCGAAAAAATATGGTATCCAACCGGTCTTTATCTGCCCACCGAATGCCAGCGAAAAAACGATTGAGGGGGTAGCGAAAAACAGTGAAGGATATACTTATCTTGTATCTCGTGCCGGCGTGACCAGTGCTGAAAATCAAGCGCACGCAAGCAATTTGGACGATCTGATTTCTCGCTTAAAATCACATAATGCACCGCCTATTTTGCAAGGTTTTGGTATTGCTAAGCCGGAACAGGTTCGTGAAGCCATTTCATCCGGTACAGATGGTGCAATTTCTGGTTCGGCAGTGGTTAAAATTATTGAGCGTAACCTTGATAATCAAACACAATGCCTTGCTGAATTAGCTGAATTTGTGCGCAATATGAAAACTGCAACTGCGTTTGCATAAAAAGCAAATATAAACAGCAAATCTACGGGGCAATTACACATTATTTGCCCCGTTTTTCGTAATACCACTCCCAAATTTGTTAAACACACAATGTATTTTTTATCAAATTTAGAAAATATATTGATGATTTAATTCCGCTCCTTATCCTGTTTTGCTCTACAAAAACGCAATATTTTCTGTGATCTGCCGCACAAAATGGATAAAAAAAGTCACAAAGCGTGATTTTATCTTTATAATAGCGCAAATTTTTTTGGAGGTAAGAATGGCTACAATTAAGGATGTCGCTAAATTAGCAGGTGTATCAACGACAACAGTATCTCACGTCATTAACAAAACCAGATTTGTGTCTGAAGATACATCAAAATTGGTTCAAGATGCGATTCAACAGCTAAATTACTCGCCAAGTGCGGTGGCACGCAGTTTAAAGGTGAATACAACTAAATCAATCGGTATGATTATTACCACCAGTGAAACGCCCTATTTCGCAGAAATCGTACATGCGGTGGAAGAATATTGTTATCAACAGGGCTATTCTCTGTTCTTATGCAATACACAGAATAATTTCCAAAAAATCAGCAATCATTTAGATATGTTGGTTAAAAAACGGGTTGATGGGATTTTGGTTATGTGTTCTGAATATACGCAAGATTCAATGAATCTGTTTGAAAGTTTCTCTACGCTGCCGTTAGTGGTAATGGATTGGGGCCCGAACAGTTCTAAAATGGATGTTATTCAAGATAATAGCTTTGAAGGCGGTTATTTAGCGACCAAATATCTGATTGATTGTGGGCATAAAGAAATTGGTATTATTGCCGGTGATCTCAATAAAACAACGGCAAAAACTCGCTATGACGGCTATGTAAAAGCAATGAATGAAGCCGGCTTAAACATTAATCCGGACTGGGTGCTGGAGGGACATTTTGAGCCGGAAGATGGGTTTGAGTGTATGAATAAAATTTTGGCGCAAAATAAGCTGCCAACTGCTGTTTTTTGTTGCAACGATGTAATGGCATTAGGCGCAATTTCCGCCATTGGTGAAAAAGGGCTGTCCGTACCGCAAGATATTTCCATCATCGGTTATGACGATATTCACGCATCACGTTTTTATGCGCCACCATTGACAACAATTCATCAATCCAAAATGCGTTTGGGCATTATGGCAATGGATCTGTTAATTGCACGAATGACAGATAAAAATAAAGAGCCGGCAAAAATTGAAATGCATCCTGAATTGGTCATTCGTAAATCAGTGAAAAAATTAAATTAATCATAAAAAAGTGCAGAATTTTCTGCACTTTTCGTTATTTTTGTTGGCTTAAGTAACGTTCAACCGTATCAACTACTGCCTGTGTTTGTGAATCCAACTCAATATTGACCAAATCTCCGACCTGTTTTTGCGAGATAATGGTACGTTGTAATGTTTCCGGAATTAAATTCACGCAGAATGACTGCTCTTTTACCTCACCAATGGTCAAGCTGATGCCATCAATAGCAATATAGCCTTTTGTAAGAATATATTTCATCACCTCTTGATTTGGTAGCGTAAACCATATTTGACAATTGTTCGGTGATTGAATAATTTCTGTAACCGAAGCGGTGCAATAAACGTGCCCTGACAATAGATGTCCACCCACTTCATCACCGATTTTCATCGCCCGCTCAACATTAATTTCATCTCCTACGTTAAGTTGGCCGAGATTGGTAACGCGTAAGGTTTCTTGCATTAAATCAAAACTTACCAGATCATTTTCAATGTCAGTAACGGTCAAACAGACGCCATTATGTGCTACAGACGCACCTAATGCCAATCCGGCAAGTAAATCCTGTGGCATTTTTATAACGTGTGTTCTAAAATTGTCGCCTTTACTTTTAATTTCTTGGATTTTTGCTTTTCCTTGAATTATTCCAGTAAACATATTTCCCTCTTATAAAAATAATATTGTTATATTTCTATAACAGATAACAACGATGAATGTCGGGCATTTTATGACAAATTGGCAAAGATATAAAACACAAATTATTGAATTAATTAAATTAGCCACGCCTATTTTACTTGCACAAATTGCACAAAATTCTATGGGGCTGGTCGATACTATAATGGCAGGTCGTGTCAGTGCAAAAGATATGGCAGCGATTTCTGTCGGCGCTTCCATTTGGTTTCCTTTGTTATTATTCGGACAAGGTTTATTGTTAGCTTTGCCGCCAACCATCTCTTATTTAAACGGTTCCGGCAAACGCAATTTGATTGCACATCAAGTTCGGCAGGGCTTTTGGATTGCATTTACCATCAGTATTCCTATTTTTCTGATCGTTTATAACGCACGCTTCATCATTGATTATATGCAAATGGATGAAGAGCTGGCGCAGATCACGATCGGCTATTTAAAGGTGATGGCATTTGGTGCATTGCCCTATTTATTAATGATTACTTTCCGCTGTTTGAATGATGGTATTGCTAAAACAAAACCGGCAATGGTCATTGCCTTTACCTGTTTGCTGCTCAATATACCGCTCAATTATATCTTTATCTACGGTGCATTCGGTATACCGGCATTCGGTGCGATTGGCTGTGGCATTGCCACTATGATTTTGAACTGGGTCGCTTTTATTCTGATTACAATTTATTGTTACAACGTGCCGAGTCAGCGTGATTTAAAAATTTTTGCACATATTATTGAAAAACCGAATTGGAAAACTTTGAGTAAATTGGTTCGATTAGGATTTCCTATTGCGGTAGCAATTTGTTGTGAGGTGTTGCTTTTTTGTATCATTTCATTATTAATTTCGCCATTTGGTGCAGAAATTATTGCTAGCCATCAAATTGCGTTGAATACCAGTTCATTCATTTATATGTTGCCAATGTCTATATCAATGGCAACTACAATCCTCGTTGGGCAAAATTTAGGTAAAGGCAAGCCGGCAGTAGCAAAACAGTTTACTTATTGTGCTCTCTTTTTCGGTTTAACTGTTACTTGTTTTACTGCTTCTCTAACTCTATTATTCAGAGAGTGGGTTGCATCTATTTTCGTCAATGATATGGAAGTGATTATGATGGCATCTTCACTCTTAATTTTCGCCGCACTCTATCAATTTTCTGATACGGTGCAATCCATTATTGGCGGCGCTTTGCGTGGTTATAAAGATACCAAATCCGTATTATGGATTTCACTTTTCGGTTACTGGGTAGTCGGTATGCCGGTCGGTTATATTTTAGGAATGACCGATTGGATTGTGCCACATATGACAGCAAAAGGTTTCTGGATTGGCTTTGTTTTTTGTTTAACCACCGCAGCGATTTTGCTGTTTTTACGTTTACGCCATATCCAAAAATTACCGGATGAAGTGCTGTTGGCTCATTTGGATAAGATTAAATAAAAAAGGAGTATTTTTATGCAACCAGAACAAGTTGTTCGTGTCGGTATTGCCGGTTTTGGGATGTCCGCCAACGTTTTTCATTTGCCATTTTTAGTGCGTGATCCACGTTTTAAAGTGGTTAAAATTTTTGAACGTAGCGGTAACAAAGCAGCAGCGAAATTTCCGCAAATTACCACTGTGCGCACTTTTGCAGATTTACTGGCAGATGATGTTGATTTAGTCATTATCACCACACCAAATCTGACACACTACGCTTTCGCCAAACAGGCAATTATGGCAGGGAAACACGTCATTGTTGAAAAACCGCTAAGCACGACAGCTGCCGAAGCACAGGAATTGGCGCAATTAGCACGTCAAAAACAGGTGAAATTGTCGGTTTATCAAAATCGCCGTTGGGATAATGGTGTGTTAACGGTGAAACAAGTGCTTGAAAATCATCTCATCGGCGATATTGTCGATTATGAAATTCACTTTGATCGTTATACCCAAACTAAAAACAGTAAACAATGGAAAGAAACCGGTGAACGTGGGGTCGGTTTAGTTTACGATTTGGGTGTACATTTAATCGATGGTGTGGTGCATTTATTCGGTTTGCCGAATGCGCTTTATGCTGATTTACGCCGCCAACATCCCGGTTCTCTTGGCGAAGATAATTTTCAGATCTATTTTTATTATGATGATAAAAAAGTGGTGATGTCTTCCAGTAAGTATGTACGTGAAAAAGGGCCGACGATTGCTCTGCACGGCACTTTAGGCTCTTATGTCAAATATGAATTGGATAATCAGGAACCGCTTCTTATTGCCGGTGTTGAACCGAAAGGCAGCTGGAATAAGGAAGATCAAAAATACTGGGGAATTTTGAACACTGAAATTAACGGTGTCCATATTCGCACTCAGTTAGAAACGGTCAATGGTAATTATCAAGCCTACTATGACAATATTTATGCGGCATTAACTTCTAATGAACCGCTTGCCGTCACTGCTGATCAGGCTGCCATTGTTTTAGCATTGATTGAAAAAGTATACCAAAGTGCAGAAACTGGGGTAAAAATCAATATAAAACAATAAGATAAATAAATTTCAAATATTTTTAAAATTTTTGGAACTTTTTATTTTTATATCGGTCTTAGTTATCGCTAGTGACTGCAAATGCGTAAGCAGATGTTTTTTATTTTATTCATTGAAACCTCCCCCCGTTCTCTCTTGGAACGGGGGTTTTTTCTTTCTGGGTTTAGCTTAAATACTACTTAATGAATCAATCAACTCACCGCTATAAAGATATTTTTTCACCATTGCATTTGCCACCACCGCATCATTCTGTGAATAATGCCCGGTAATCACATCAACTTGATGCTGATCCAACAGCAAATTCTCATTTAACTTCTGTTTTAGTCGCTCAACAAACAGAGTGTGCGAACCAAGAACACTCGAATTGATCATTATTTTATCTGATGAAAATATGTTCACTAAATTCATCAGCACATATGAAATATTATCAGCAACATAATGAATAATTTCGATTGCCTGTTTATTGCCCTGCTCTGCCTGTTCGCATAAATATTGAATTTTCCGTTCATTATCCTCAAGACTATTTGGTAACAGACGATCGATAAGCTGATAAATCGCAGAATAAGTGACGTGATGCTTCAATTGTTGGCGATCTTCCGCCGGCAAACGTTCACCGATAATATTCGCTAGCGGACTCAGCATCGGCAGGCAAACTCGATCAATATTCATCCGCTGCTGTTTATCAGCTTGCAGCATTTTGCCTTTAATCAAAACACTCATATTAATGCTGTCATCGACCTGTAAAAAAATCACATTGTCACTACTGATCGCACCACCCAAAGAAGATTCGGCAAAAACCCAAGAAGCAAAATATTCGGACAAAATAATCGGCAAATGAAAAGTTTGGTGTAAAACCGATTGCAGCTCAATATCGATGACTTGACGACCCAAGCGTGCAATACCGCTCTGCCGACGATTCAACTGCCCAATAACAACCACCGAGATAGCGAAAATTTGCGCAACGTGGCGCTGACAAGCAGCCTGAAAATCGGTTAAATTTCTCACCAACAACTGCGCTAACTGGGCGTGTTGATTGACTAAGATCGGATAATGTTTCTCCTGCACCACTTTGCCATTCAGCTCACACAGAAAAATTTTCATCTCATATTCGCCTAGCACAACACAAACAGATTGCCAATGAAAAGGCGATATTGCCAACCCGACTGCCGGTCGCCCTCTCACAATCGGCGTTTGTGTGGTTCGTTCTATCACCAGTTTAAGATCAATCAATTCACGCGTGAAATTGGTAATACTTGCCGGTGCCAGACCGGAAATTTTTGATAAATCAATGCGAGAAATAAGATCGAACTGTTCTATCAAGCGATAGATCATACCCAAATGTTGTAATTTTTGTGGTGAATTCAATAACTGCTTTGCCATAATCCTTTAACAAACAACTAAAACTGAAAGCGTTTGACTCCATAAGACAATAAATTTAGCTTTATACGAATTTTTGCCTCTTATCTCAAGGGGGTTGGATCAAATTTGCGTTAAATATCACATTTTATTGTTCAAATCTTTTTTAATTTTTAAGTTTTGTTGAGAATTTGTTCCGCTTTGTCGTTTTGTGCATTTATCGGGTGGGGAAAGTATTGTAGAATGACCGACCTAATGAAAAACAAGAAATTGATTAATTCACTGAGGTAACTATGACACAAGCTAAATCTGTTGCTCAAATTTTAAAAGGTGATGTTGCGATTGGTGAAACCGCAACTGTACAAGGTTGGGTGCGTACCCGTCGTGATTCAAAAGCCGGTGTTTCTTTCCTTGCCGTTTATGATGGCTCCTGCTTTGCGCCAATCCAAGTGGTCATTGAACAAACAATTGAAAATTATCAGTCTGAAATTCTTCGCTTAACTGCCGGTTGTTCCGTGATTGTAACCGGTAAAGTGGTGGCATCTCCGGCACAAGGACAGGCGGTTGAGATGCAAGCACAAAAAGTCGAAGTTTGCGGTTGGGTTGAAGATCCTGATACTTATCCAATGGCGGCAAAACGCCATTCCGTTGAATATTTACGTGAAGTGGCACACTTACGTCCACGTACTAATTTAATCGGTGCGGTTGCGCGTGTACGCCACTGTTTGGCTCAAGCAATTCATCGTTTCTTTAATGAACAAGGCTTTTATTGGGTTGCAACACCATTAATCACTGCTTCTGATACTGAAGGTGCCGGTGAAATGTTCCGCGTTTCAACTTTAGATTTAACCAATTTGCCAAAAACAGAACAAGGTGAAATTGATTTTAGCCAAGATTTCTTTGGTAAAGAATCTTTCCTTACCGTATCTGGGCAGCTTAACGGTGAAACTTATGCTTGTGCTTTAAGTAAAATCTATACTTTTGGCCCAACATTCCGTGCAGAAAACTCCAACACCACTCGTCATTTGGCTGAATTCTGGATGGTTGAACCTGAAATGGCGTTTGCCACTTTAGCCGATAATGCCAAATTAGCAGAAGATATGTTGAAATATGTATTCAAAGCAGTTTTAGATGAACGTATGGATGATATGGAATTCTTTGCAAAACATATTGATAACACTGTAATTTCTCGTCTACAAGATTTTATTTCGTCTGATTTTGCACAAGTGGATTACACCGATGCTATCGAAATTTTGAAGAAATCCGGTAAGAAATTTGAATTTCCTGTTGAATGGGGAATTGACCTCTCTTCTGAACACGAACGTTATCTTGCAGAAGAACACTTTAAATCACCGGTAGTTGTCAAAAATTATCCTAAAGATATCAAAGCATTCTATATGCGCTTGAATGATGATGGTAAAACTGTTGCCGCAATGGATGTGCTTGCTCCCGGCATCGGAGAAATTATCGGCGGTTCACAACGTGAAGAGCGTTTAGAGGTATTAGATAAACGTATGGATGAAATGGGCCTTAAGAAAGAGGATTATTGGTGGTATCGTGATTTACGTCGTTACGGCACAGTGCCACATTCAGGTTTTGGATTAGGCTTTGAACGCTTAATTGTTTATGTTACCGGCGTACAAAATATTCGTGACGTCATTCCGTTCCCTCGTTCACCAAGAAATGCGTCTTTCTAAGCAAAATTAGAAAATTTCAAAAAGCCGAATACATATATCATTCGGCTTTTTGTCATTCAAACTACTCTTTCTTATTTAAAAATAGGGATTAAACATACAATAAATCAAGAAACCTTTATTGATAAAAAACACAAAAATCTCACTTTTATTAAAAATGAGGCTGATCATTACGATATAAATGCTATCTTTTTAAGCGATTGATTTCTTTCCATTAAAAAATCTTTTGCAATTCTTTTTTTACCCTCTATAATAGCCCTCGTTTTCACAATGCGACCGTAGCTCAGTTGGTTAGAGCATCACCTTGACATGGTGGGGGTCAGTGGTTCGAGTCCACCCGGTCGCACCATTGTAAAAAATCCATCCTTTTTAGCTTTGTGATCTGTTGCTTTTTATTATAATAAAGTGTTGATTTATAACGCTTTTTGTTGCTTTTGTTACTTCTATTTTTTTTCGTTGTTGTGATCTAGTTTTGCGTGTAATAACATCAAATTGCACCAGAATTACAATCGGATTACACCGCTTTTCACAAGTTAAATAGGATATTTTCAATATGGCAACCTTTATTAAGCGTAATGGGCGTTGGCGCGCTCAAATCAGAAAAAAAGGCGTTTCAAAATCTAGAACTTTTCGTACTAAATCAGAGGCGATCGTTTGGGCTAATAATATTGAGGCACAAATCGACACCGGTTTATATCTTGATGTGGTTGATGTGCCGTTTTATGCGGTGATTGACCGTTACATTGAAGAAGTGACACCACGAAAACGTGGGGCAAGAAAAGAGGCGCAAGTGCTTAGCCGTTTTCAGCGGTTGCCGGTCGCTCAAAAGTCGCTTAAAGATATTTCTGACGTTGATTTTATTCGCTGGCGTGATGACCGGCTTAAATCGGTTTCTCCGTCAACTGTTCGTCGTGAATGGTCGACATTAAGCAATATTTTCAATGTCGCTATCAATGAATGGAAACTGTTGCACGCCAACCCAATGAAAGGCATTAGAAAACCTGCCGCTGCCAAACCTCGTACTCGCCGTTATAGTCAAGCGGAAATCAAGGCGTTGCTTGATAATTCGGGCTTTTCATTTGATGAGGTGCCAACTACCGCCACGGCAAGAGTCGGTGCAGCGATTTTGTTCGCCATTGAAACGGCAATGCGTGCCGGTGAGATTGTCGGCTTAACCTGGAATAATGTTTATTTTGAAGACCGCATTGCACACCTGCCGCAAACGAAAAACGGCTGGTCGCGTGATGTGCCTCTTTCTAAAACGGCAATTGCTATTTTGCAACTGCTGAAACAGATGCGGCGTGATGATAGCGTTTTCCAGTTAAAATCCTCTCAATTAGATGCGTTATTCAGAAAATTAAAAAAACGGTTAATGATTGATGATTTGCATTTTCACGACACCCGGCGCGAGGCGTTGACTAGATTGGCGGAAAAAGTTGATGTGATGACGTTGGCAAAAATTTCGGGGCATCGTGATTTGTCTATTTTGCAAAACACCTATTATGCCCCTGATATGAAAAAGGTTTCGTTATTGCTAGATTAATGCTTCTCTATATGCTAATTTGGCGGCTGCCTTTTTCTTCGCTCTGCGTTTGGCAAAGGCAACCACTTCTCCAGCCATCCAACGTTGTCGTGGTTTTGGTTCTGGTTTTGTTTTCTGTTCTGATTTCGTTTCTTGCTCTGCTGTTAGCTTTGGCTCTGCTGTTAGCTTTGGCTCTGCTGTTGGTTTTGGCTCTTGCTCTGCTGTTGGTTTTGGCTCTTTCTTTTTCGGTGCCTTCACCTCTATTGCTTTTGGAAAATCCAGATCGCACAAAACTGCCCTATGAACGTGTTCTCGACTAAACTGGAAATAATCCGCTATGTTCTGCACTGTCCATAGTTCGGTACTGTTTTCATCCACCTCTTTTGAGCGGATTAAAAATTCTATCACTCGCAATTTGTCATCAAGCTTCTCTAATTTTTTCCAAATCATTTCATTAGTGATGGTTTGTTGATAGTTTTCTTCTTGCATTTTTTGCTCCTACTGTTGTATTAAAGTTAATCAATTCTTCTAAAAAGATACTTCTTCGCTGATATTTAGGCTGTTTTTGTGGCTTCTTGCCCATTCTCGCAAGCGTTGCTCACTGTCATTTTCTGAATTTGGTTGTAAATCAAACATTAATAACCGTTCATTTTTTAACTGAATGTATTGTTTTCGATTAATAATTAGCCTATTTCCCTCCATTAAGTAATTGATATGTGCATTTGTACAGTATCCTAAAAGCTGTTTTAGCTCATTTTTTAGTTTTTGTTCAATTTTTGGGCGGTTACAGTTACTGACACAAGTCCTAGGGCGAGCAAGCTCGCCATTGTTTAATTCGTGCCACGTGACAACGTCATTTTCTTCTATCACGTCTTGCACTTCTGCTGATGCGTCACTCTGCGCGCTGATTTGCTGCTCTTCTGCTGTTTTTTTGACGATGTGCCATCTTTTTGTTTTGGTGTAAACGATTTCCGGATTGACGACTTTTTTTGGATTTTCTTGCACGCCAACTACTTTTCTATAGGTTAACCCGTCTTCGTTTGGGTCGCTGTCAATGTAGTGCAGCACAATTTGTTGGTCTTTACGGCTTGCACCTGCACCACCTTGCAATTGCAACATTGAGGCAAAGTCGCCCACGTCGGCAATGGCTCTTCCTTTGTCAATCGTGTCATTCTCTTGTTTTTTGGTTAATTTGCGTAATTCACGCCACACGCCAATGCTTGCCACACCAAAAAATTGGAATTGACGAATTCCCCACATACTCGCCCACGCATTGGCGCGCTTGGCGTTGTCTTTAAAGGTGATGTTGGCTTCATCACTGATTGCGTCATCTGTGGCAAAGCCGTCTAAATTTTTTTGTAGATATTTCATTATGTAACCTACGGCGGAACGTTTCGGATTGCCGGTTTCAACTGCCATCACTTTAAAACGGTGTTTTTCTGCTCCTTTTTCGTCGCCATCTTCTGCAAAAGCTTTTTCTTTAAAAATGGTTAAGGCTTGTTCCGCTTGATACGGCTTGAAGTAAACCAATAAATGCCAATGCGGCGTGGCGTCGTGATGCGGTTCGGCAACACGCACGCCGCTCAAGCTAATATCGTGCTTTTTTAGTAGGGAGCGATATTGCGTCCATACACGGTTAAGATAGGCGTGCGTTTGTTTCGGGCTTGCGCCGTTATATTTTTTATTGTCTGCGCCGTTGATTTTTTTGGCGTGATATTTTGATGGGGCGGTCAAGGTGATGAAATAACCTTGTAAGCCGTTTTCTTCCGACCACTCTTCGATACCCTTAATCTGAACGGTCATCTCAATGCGGCGAATTTGTGGATTGCTGCAAGAACGCTGATACATACTTAACAAATCAGCACGTTCGTCCGGATCGTCAATGTTTTCTAACGCCATTGATTTTAGAAAATCAAAATTGCTTTTTTTGGCGGCTTTCCAGTCGGAAAAGCATTGGTTTGAAACATAAGGCGCGATTCTTTTTTGCACCTCTCCTGCAGCGATAGCGACGTGTTCAAGCTGTCTTCTGTGTTCTCGATATAGACGGCGTTTCCAGCGGTCTTCTTTGCTGATGGTGATCAAGGCTCTGTCTACCTGTTCCGGCTTTAACGTGCCGGTGCGGCGGTATTGTTCCCATTTTTGAATGGGCAAACCGATATTTTCCAGCACTTCACCGCAACGGTGATATAGTGCTAAAAAGATTTCGTTTTTTTGTTCGTTGCTGTAAGCCTCGTTTTTTTCGGCTTGTTCTTTGATGAATTGGTATTGCATATCGCTTAACTTTAACGCCAATAATGCCGCCAATTCGTCGAGGCGTTTTGGCGTGAGCAGAAAAAAGGGCAAGCGACTATCTCGCAACGCTTTTTCTTTTTTGGCGTGCTGTTTTGCCTGATCCGCTTGCTCTTGTTGATGCAATTCGTACAGTTCGTTTTGGTATTCTGCGTTGATTTCTGCCACTTGTTCCGGCGTTAAGCGTTCACGGCTGTTAAGCTGTTTTTCGTAACGTTGCCTTGCCGTTTGCAAGGCTTTTTGTTTAGCCTCTTCCATTGCCTGATCATATTCATAAGCAAAGCCTTTAGCGTCCAGCCAGTTTAAATTGATGTGATATTGTGATAACACCAACGCTAACCGATGTTCGACAAATTCTCGCAAGGTTTCGTTAGCGTGTTTGCGTTGTTTGTTGCCAACTTTATAGGCTATTGAACCGTCATCTTTAACAGATTTATATGCCTGCAAATACAGTTTGCGGAAATGTTCGCGCTGTTGTTGGCGCGGCAAGATTTCGATCCACTTTTCAACACTGTTCAAACTTTCCGGCGATAACAACATAATTTCTTGTTGTGCCGGGGTAAGGTGAGGTGCTGACAACGATCTCTGCGTTACTTTCGGCATAGCGTCCGCTATAACGGGCGATTGCTCGTTATGGCTTGGCTTTGCCTGCTCCTGCTGTCTGCACCCAAACATTGCATTACTCCTCTGATTGCAATCTTATGCGTTCATTTTTGAACTGTTCTGCTAATTCAATGAATTTGTTGATTTGTGCTTCCAGCGTATCTTCTGCCGTTGCTAACTCACCGGCGGTGAGGCTTAATAGCATTAGATTAGGGCTTTTAAATTCAGTGCTATGCACTTCTTTCCACATCCCTAAATTTAGATCCAGGCGGTAAATAGTTTGTTGATAACCGGTTGGCGTTGCTTCAATTTTGATGCGGTCTGTGCCGTCGATAAAAATAGCTTGCATTAGCACACCCTCTCGTTGTTTAAGGCGACAAGGGCTCTCTTCAAGGTTTGCAATCTGTTCAGCTCTTTGAGGTGATATAGTGTCGATTCCTGTGCTTGCTCGTCGTCAATATTTTGCATTACGTCTTCAAGCCAAAATTTCACAACGCTACGACGGTGATCAATAAGTCTATCGAGTTGTGGTAGGTTAATATGACAAAGCATTACGCGTGCCGGTTTACTATTGCCATATGCTAGGTTAATTTGTGTTTTCATCCTCTCACCTCATTTTGTGTTAATAAAACATTCTTAAATTTAAGTGTTGTGGGTATTTGTGGCGCAACCTTGACAACATTGCCACCGCTTCGCCAATGCGTTTACGCTCTTCCGGCTCAAACTCGGAAAGCAGCTCTCGTGTTGGTAAATCTGCCAAACTGCACAATAATGTTTTTTCGGCGTGGGAGTTGTGTTTGTAACAACACTCGACCAAATCGCCCGGTTCATCTAGCTTTTCTTGTCGTAACTTAGCAAAATAGCCGGTTACTATGGCTTTGTGTCTTGCCTCCGCTGTTTGTCCGCTTGTTTGTGGCAAGCGGAAAAATGGAGTGTATGTGGTTGAATTTGTTTGTGTCATTTCTCCACCCTGTTTGTTAACTTTGTTATACTTAACACTCCTCTTTTACACACACTAAGGAGCATTTATGCACATTTCAGAACTTAAAAATGAAGTTGCTTCACTTACCGTTGATAACCAATATCTTCAATATCAAATCTCGGCATATTTGTCGGTTATTACGATACTTCAAAAATCAATGACCTTTTCTCAAGAAAAGGACTTGAAAGCCTTTTATCAATATGTACGCGACCAGTACCTAAACAATTTCGACCTTGATGAAGATCAAGAAGAAAAGCTTGAAGTATTTCTTGACGTGCTTGAAGGGATTTTGTGCCCACCCCCAGGTCAATTAAGGTAAGAGAAAGGTTGTATTTTCCCTCTTGGTTCTGCACCAAACGAAAGCGTCCTGTAATGGGTAATTTTGCGAACTTGGTTGCTTTCTCCTTTCCATTTCGCACGCCCCCTTTCTTAATGTTAATCGCCTTTAATAAATCTCGCTTTGCGCTCTCAACTGCAAAGTGAGATTTTGCCCCCTCCACGCCATACTCTTCGATAAATTTAAAAACAATATTAACCACCTGAAGCGTTTCATCCGTTAATGAATGATTAAGCCAGTGTTCAATTAGTTGTTTATTGGTGTTTTCTTTCATTGCTTTGCTCCTAATTGTTTAAGTAACGTGCGGTAAATCCGCCATTTTGCGCATTCTCGTTCAATTTCTTTTTCAAACTCATCAAATTCATCAGGGCTGTTTCTTGCAACATGACAAGCAAGCAACGCTCCCTTGTAATACTCTTCTGAAAATTCTGAATCTAACCTTAATACTTTTCGGTATTTTTTTACCTGTGCTTGAATCGCCTTATATCGTTCGGCTCGCCCTTGAGCTTGTTTTCTGATGGCTCGCTCATCTTTTCTCTTGAAAAACATCACTTCCTCCACCCATCAGCCGACTTTAAAAAAATGCCGCGTGCGTTTAACGCCTCCTCCAACAGTACGTGCGTCATATTTGACACGGTGCGGCGTTCCTCTTCGG
Organism: Gallibacterium anatis DSM 16844 = F 149; assembly: GCF_000379785.1. Lineage (GTDB taxonomy): Bacteria > Pseudomonadota > Gammaproteobacteria > Enterobacterales > Pasteurellaceae > Gallibacterium > Gallibacterium anatis. The sequence goes on from NZ_KB903704.1 coordinate 21,436, forward strand.
CAAGCTCTCCAACAGCGATGGTTAAAGGTTTAGTTAGGCGCACTACGGGCGTGCTTTTTTCTGGCTTTTCCATTGGAAATTCCCTCCTTTTGTGATATGTTGCTTTTTGATTTTATTGTTGCTTTCTGATCTAATAATTTTGATTATAGTCTAATTTTTTAGATTGTAAACATATTTTTTTGAGGTTTTTATGCAAAACTATGATGTATCTGCTTTATTCAAGCGTATGAAAGACGTGGCTAATGTGTCTGAAGATCAGGAGTTAGCTGAAGTTTTAGGGGTAACAAAAGGAACTTTTTCAAACTGGAGAAAAAAGGCGGAAACAATCAGATTTATCAATGTCTTTAATTTTGCCATAAATTATCAGGTTGATTTTTATTGGTTATTTACTGGCATAAAAAAAGAACAAGCCCTATCCACCCACGAAAAAATGGCACTGCTCGCCTTTAATGATTTAAACGAACGGCAAAAACTGAATGCGATTGCGTATATGACCGGATTGCATCAAGAAAGCGGAAAACAACCGGCGATTGTTCAGACTGCCAATGGTGATAGTAATAATTTGGTTGCTGAAATTAAAAATAAATAACTCAATCAGGTATTAGAAGGAGAAGATGTGATGAGCTGGATAATTGCCATATTGTTAATAGTTATAGCAATAATTTCCTATCGTTTTTTAGATAAAAAATTTGATATCACTAATAAACTCAAACAACTAGAGGAAGATTATAAATTAGAGCAATTAGAACGAACCCAGAAACAAAAAGAAAATAAAAAACATATATCAAAAAATAGGTCGACAATTACTTTTAGCTATAAAGATTCAGAAGGTTTTTTAACCAAACGAACAGTTGATATTTATTCCGTTGAAGATCCTTATATTAACGGTTTTTGCCACCTTAGAAACGAAGAGAGAACCTTTATTATTGATAGAATTGTTGGCAATGTTATCTATCAAGGAAAATCTTTATCTGTTCAAGAATGGTTAGATTTAGCTAATGTACGAATAAAAAGAAAACTAAAAAACACTAAGTTAAACGTTTGTTTCACGGGCTTTACCGAAAATCAACTAAGCAATCTTACAAAAATAGCAAATGAAAAAAATTTCAATGTTCGCAAGACTATAACTGATAGCTTGCATTTCTTAGTTGTTGGAAATAACGACATAGCAGATCATAAAAAAATAAAAAAAGCAGATGATGAACTTATTCTAATACTTACTGAACAACAGTTTTATCATATGTTAGAAACTGGGGAAATCCCAACCTCTTAAACACTGAATTAAAAAAGCGTTTATCTCACTAAATTTTAAAGGAGACTATAATGAAAAATTTAATTTCTTCTATCGTTAAAGAAGATGGCTATGATGAATTTTTGGCAGAAAAAGTTAAAAAGGCAATTGGTAACGCTGACTCCGGCAATGTGGTGAGCTTTGATGATTGGCTTGCTGATATTAATCAGTTTTCTGATAAGTTGATCATTGAGCTTGAGGAGGAAACCTTGCAAGAAGAGGCAATGCACTATGTCGGCTAAAAATTTGTTTATTACGCCGGATGCTGATGCGGATGTTCGTGCTATTTTAGCGGATGTGCAAGCCTACACCGGTTCGGCGTTAAGCATTCTCAAGCTGAAAAATGCCTTTATCGAAAAGTTTCGCCTTATTGCCGCATTCCCTCACGCCGGCAAGCAACGAAACGATAACACAAGAGAAATCTTTTGTCGTCATTATCGTATCGTTTACCGTGAATTTGATGACCGAGTTGAAATTTTGACGGTTATTCATTCACGGCGAAAGTATCCGCGATAATTAGCTATTAAGTTAGCCAATAAATCTCACTATAAAACCTCACGTAATTTATAATTTTATTTTATATTTCAATAACTTATCTTGTTTACTTCACTTCTTTGCTATTTCTTAAACTGAAAACTGCTGTAATTCACTGAAAAATTTTCAGTTAAGATCGTTTTAACGTGATCCGTTTCACGCCACGAACGACAAGCAACGGTGCAATGTTGCCAACTGAAACTTAACTGAAAAAACGTAAAAATTTATTATAAAAAACGAGGGTGAGCGAGTGAATTTTTCGTGCCGTACGTTTTGACGTGGAAAATTTTACGCAACAAAAAAGGGCTTACGCCCTTTTACATATGTTATTGTTTTTATTTATTATTTCTTGTTGGCCAACTATTCAATTATTGGTGTTAACTTCGCTTTCTCTGCTGCTGCTCTGCTTGACTGGCTTGCAAATGCTGACGACTGCGCCGGTGCAGAACCGCCGTGCGTGTGGCTGGCTGCGGTTGCGGCAACATCGGCGATAATCTGCAACGCTTCCTCTAAGATTCGATAAATATTCTGCCCCTCTGAACCAGCGTAAGACTTCGGTGCAACGTGGCGTATTTTTTCATCAGATATCATTTGCGCAAGCCCTTTAATTTTTTGATCTAGCGTACCACCTACGCCAACCATTTTATTGCTTGCCGTTACTTCTGTAATATTCCCTACAACTGATGTAGTAAAGTTTCCACCTACATCAACCGTTTTATCTGCGTCAATCTCGCTTGTGCTTGTACCAATCTGCTTTGTTTCGGTATCTGTCTTAATGACACGATTAAGCGATTTATCTGTTATTGTTTGATCGGTTTCACGTGTTTTATTACCAGCTGCGTCTGTACGTTCGTACACCTCCGGTCGTTGCTGTTTGAGCTGTTCGCCAATCGCTACCGCTGGAACAGTTTTATCTTGCGCCAACATTGTGCGCACAAACGGCTTATCCTGCCGTCCATAAGCAAATCCCAGTTCGACAATCGTCCCCACTTCCGGAAATGCAAAATCACCGCCCTGCGATCCCGTGCTCGTTACTGGTAACGGTACTGCAGAATAAACTCCAACTTTTTCATCATTGCCATTTTCATCTAGCAGTTGCACTTCTACCGCATACTTAGGGCGAAATGGATCAGATATATCACCGCCTGCACTTGCGTCCGCAACACCAACAATTCTTGCCAGCCGTGGCAAGTGATAACCACCTGCCAATTCTGGGAACTCCTTTTCTATCATATTGCGCCCTGGTGATTTCCGCTCTGGTTTTCCGTTGCTGTCGCTTTCTCGCCAATACAGAACCAACTCATCGCCGACTAATTCCGTTTTGCTGATCACTTGATTATTAATAATCGCACCCGGTCGGATTGCTGCATAAATTGGCAAAGTGATGGTATTGCTGCCACTTGCCAACATATCAGCACTATCAACGGTAACGGCTCTGCTTGCCCAACGGCTGTCGTTATGACTGCCAACATAAACCGAACCGTCCGGCGACTGCTGCCAAATGTATTTAGGAATATGAAACAAATCACCCAATTTATTAATTAACTGATAGCCCGACCCCGAATGAGTAAAATTCGGAATTGGCGTGGTCGCGTAAGATTGCGCCGGCGTTTTAACGGCTATCCCGGTCTGCTGTGTCACAAAAGCGCAAACATCGTTCAGCGTGGCGTGCCGAATAGAACAATTTAACGCACGCTCTAACTTAGCGGCGTTTTCCTTAATCAACAATTTTTTATAGCCCGGCTGCTCGTCCTGCTCTTGCTCGACAAAACCCTGCAAATATTGATAAAAATAATCATAAGTGCCGACCTTAATCGTAACCGGCTTGCCGACAAAATCACCCTCATCTGCGGCAATCACCACATAGCCACGCCCAGTGTTATTTAGTTCCAACACCACCATTAAATCGCTGATATGATACTCTTGCCCTGCTATCTGGCATTCTTTGATAATTTTCACCTATACCCCCAACTTTTCCAGCTGTCTATCAAGATCAGTTCTCAACGCATCATCACCGCTTTTATCTTTTCCGCTGCCATTTTGGCTCGCTTGTGCTTGCGTGGCGTTCTCTTCGGCTTGCACCTTCGTTGCCGGTTTCTTTTTACGTTTTTCTTTTTTCTCGCTGACGCTGTTGACCTCACGCAATTTAAAAGATACCTGCCACGCTAACAAATTAGGTTGCTCCACGGCGGAAATTTCCTCACTGAACTGCACTTCACGCATATTCACCGCTTCCGCACTGATAGCTGCAACCCGATATTTCACTTGTTCGCCTTTTTTATCGACGGCTTCGGCTAGATTAAACAGATCAGTAAGGTGCTGTTTGTCCCGATAAGCAATATTCCCCACCACATCAATTTCTTTTGCCTTTACGCCTTTATCTGTTTTTTTGGTGCTGGATTTCTGTCCGCTCATATCCTTTTCTTCACGGCGCATACTGACGGTAATAATGATATTTGACATATAGATCGGCTTGCCGTTTAGCGACAACTGCACCGACGGTCTGCGTCGTTGATTTAATAACCCCACCGAAAAACTCATATGATCATCCCTCTAATATTTGATAAATCCGCGCCTACATAAACAATCAACGCGGTAAAAATATATTCTGACGACGGCGCACCGCTATTTAATCTTAATGCGATTTGCTCCAAATCGCCTGTTTCGCAAAACGCATAAACCTGCGCTTTCGTTGATAACAATTTATCTAGCTTTTGTTTATTCTCCGCTTCTCGCTGCTGCTTTTTTTGTAATAAATTTTTTATCAACGTTGACGGATCGCCACGCACTGCCATTGCAACCGCATTAGCGTTGCGCATTATGCCGTTTAGCGTTTGAGCTGATTGTGGCGTAATGTCAGCACCCGGCGAAAAAGCCGGATAACCTACGGTTGGCGTTTTAACCATTTTTGTTGTTGCCAGATCTTTTTGTGATTTTGCATAATCGCAAGACTGTCTAAACACCGGATCAGGCAACAACACCGCTGCCTGCTCCAACTGCGCAATAAATGCATCAATATTTTGTGTTGTGATCATAATACCGACCACATCCACGCTGCCTGCCGGTCGGTTAGTGTCCGACTTGTCGACAAACTTATCAGCAATCGCCTTGATGGCGTTTTGCGGTGACAAATAGCGACCGTCTTTGGTTTTACTGCCGTGCGTCCAGTTATGCACGCCCAATTTTGTGCCGGCTACCGATAAATTTACCTGTTTCGCCTTGCCATTTTGTATCTGTTTTAATTTTTCCTTCACGTCTTGATTAAGTTGCAAGGTTGCCAATCGCCACATAATTCTCTCCTAAAAAATAAGCGGAAATAATCCGCTTATTATTAAAACTTATAAATCATATTATCTTGATAATTCACATTGCAATTTACCGTTACATTAATTTTTTGTTCAACCACATCAACAAAATGCTGATAATTTCGCTCCTTGTACTTTATTAAAAAATCAATATAACGATTGAATTCACTTCTTACAGAAGAAAACATAATAAATGGCGGTCTGATTAATCGCATTAATTCCAGAAAATCAATCAAATCAAAAAAGGTTTCTTTTTTATAGGCTGTCTGTTCAGTGCAGATATACGGTGGATCAAGTAAAAATAACACCTTTTCTTTGTGTCGGTGCTGATTGATTAAATCTTTAAAATCCATTCTTACGATATTTAACCCATCTAAATAATCGTCCGCAACTGGATAATCTCGCTTTGTCAAATTATTCCACAATGACTTTTCAAATAATGCCTCAAGGCTTTTAACATCGTTGCCACTAAATAACAACCAGCTGGTCAACGCCTTAATATCTTTATAACCATCAAAACGGCGAATAATATCAATAATTTCTTTTTTCTTTTCGTTTGATAATCTCGCTCCCGGCTTAACATCAATTAAACAGTGTGCAAGTTGTTGCCGTAATTGATTGGTCTGTTTAATATTTGCCAATCTTTCTGCATAATTATCATAATCGTTAAAAATAACCGTGCTTTTTGGGCAAATATCTTTTGCGTTTCTGGCTAATAAACCCGAACCACCAAACACATCAACAATTGTCCAACCTTCGCCTTCATTATCAATATTTTCTATTAATGCCTTTTCAACCAGTTTTAAAAAATTCCGTTTTTGTCCAGTAAATGGTAACGGCGCTTTTGTGTATCGTTTACGCACTGAACCTCTCCTTTTATTGTTATTATTATTTTTAGCAATGCGATTAAATTAAAAATTAAATCACCTCAAAATCCTCTGGATACTGTCGCCGTTTCAGCTCGCTTTCGTATGCCGTTTGGCAATGTGTCGGATCACGAAACAAGCCATTGACAAAGCGAAACCAAAAACGCCACCGCTTTTTCGGCTTATCCGCAAGCACCGCACGGCGGTAGCAACGGCTGGAAAAGGTTTCATCCGCCCCACCGCCGGTTAAAGCGTTGCAAAGCTGGTCAATCGCAATCAACACGTGATAGCACCAACGCTTACTCTTCTGTTTTAGCTGCTTTAGTTTGTTGTTCATTCTGATATTCCTCAAAGGTTTGCGACCAGCCAATTGACCAGTCATACTCAAGCGGTTTTTCGGCTTGTTCTAACAAAATTTTGTGCATATAGGCATTTTCAAACATACTTTCTTTCAGCTTCGCCGCCGCATTCCACACCGCTTTAAATTTGTCAAAATCCAACGGTTGCGCCGTGTTGTCTGCGCAAATCAGGGTAAAAATGCGTGGTTCGCCGTTAGCCTCTTGCGTACCGTTTAAATCAAAATCGGCTTTGATTTCGACCAGTGTCGCACGCCCTTTTTCGTCTGTATCGACCCATTTGCCGATTTCTGGCACATAAACACCGCCGTTTACGCACGCATCGCGTTTGGTGCTGATTTGCGTGCGGATTTGGTTTCGTTGTTGGGCAAGCAATTCGGCTTGCTTATCCTCATCAATCACCCATTTTTCGCCGCCCCATTTGCAGGGGGTATCCAACGGCTTAAGTGCGGTGAGATTTTGTGGGATTTCCCCTAGCTCGTTGATGATGATTGCCTCGCCCGTTGTGGTGTTATAATAGGTTTGCCTGCGATAATCAGGCACATATTCCCACTGCAAACCATCTTGGCTACGCACAATGGCAAAATGTGCTTTGGGTGCAGGTGGCGCATCTAAATACGCCCCAGCTGACAAGCCTGTCCCCTCTGCTACAAACTCTTGTGCGCTGTGACTGTAAATCCCTTGATTATCTGCGACATAAACTGTTACCTCACCCGATACAAGGGCAAAACCATCATTAAATTGGATTGTCATTATTACCTCTTAAGCTGCTAAACAAATGTATTGATATGCAATATTGCGGGGGCGATTTTCGCTCGCTGTTGGCACAACACGAGATACATCAAAATATGCTGTAGACCTACCTGCACCATCTCCAGCAGCACGCCCACCAGAAGAATAAGACGAAGAAAAAGCACCGCTTGCTCCAATACTACCCTCTGATGTTATGTTATTTATTGACCCCGTAATATTACGGATTGCATCTCCTTGATTGCTTAGTAACGAGCGCCCACTATCCACCCCACGCCCATTATCCCAACCCCGGATAAACTCACCACGCAAATCAGGCAATCGCCCACTTGGATAGCGTTGTGCAAGGATTGAGTAACAGGATTTGTCAAAAGCTTGTCCTTGCATTGCCAAAAAGCCTGCAGGTACAGCGGATTGCATCCAAGGCAAAGGCACGCCAACCAACCAAGGAATAGGCAAGCTTTCTGATAGCTTTTTGCCTGTAAGACCTTCGGTGATGTCTTTTGCAACACTAAGTCCAGATTTATTGATGGACGCCAACCAACCATCAACAGCATTACCGCCAAGGTGAAGCGAACCATTGTTGTTAAATCCAATTGCACATTGACTATTACCAATAAGGGCGTCTAAATTTGAATCTATTTCCAGTAAAACGCTCCAGTACCAATCATTAATTTTATATTTCTTTGAGCCTTGCTTTAAATAGAGTGTGCCGGTCACCGTATCGCCTGTTTTGGCGACGCGGTTGTTGGCATTGTTGTCGGCGTTGTTTGCCGTACTTTGTGCCTCAACCGCCTTGTCATAGGCGGTTTTTGCTGCAGCACTGGTCGCTACTGTCTTTTCGCTGGTTGATGACACCGAACTTGATTTTTTACTCTCCGCAATATACGGCGGAGCGTTATCTGTTAAGCGCCTATCTGTAATTGCGCCGTTACTCGCAATATCTGCGATAATTTGCACATAGTGCTGGTAGCCATCCGATCCAACATAATCATTTTTACTTTGCGTTAAATATTTAATTTCGGTCTGATATGCACCGGTAACTGTGGCGTGATGGCAAATATCAACATAAACCGAGGCTGGTAACGTTGGCACGGTAACTTCTGCCGTCCGTTTAATTTCTGCCCTCACACCCTCAATATAAGCGTACCCACTATCTAGCGTGTAGACATTGCCGCTTTTACGTTTCAGCAAAAAGGCATTATCAAAAAAGACGGCTCGACCGTATAAGTCCCGATTTGTTAGACGGATTTTTTCATCAATGCCGCTTAATCGCATTGTAAAATCAATTTGCCACGTTTCAGCGCTAACCGATACATTCGCTAATTCTTGCGCACGTGGAAATTCAAGCAATACGCTGCGTGTAATGCTGTTGCCCTGTTTCTGCTCTCTGTTTTTGACTTTTGAGGTTAAGCCGGAAAAAATACCGCAAGCTAATAAATTTTGTGATTTATTAACTAAGCCAACCCAGTTAAAGTCAAAATCACCGATTTCTGTGCCAACGGTGACAGAATAAACAATCGCATTTTCATTCAGCGCACCGATTTGCGACACTGCTTGTCTATGTACTATTTGATTTGCTTGCGGTATTGTCAAATAACTATCTAAATTGTCATCATTCAACCCCGAGATATTGGCAAAAATAAACTCGTCAAAAACCACTGGAGTATGATTGACAACTGAATCTCTAATATAAGTTTCAAATGCTTGTGTTAGCTTGCTCGCCATAACTCACCTTATTATTGTTATTTTGGTATATAGCACACATAATCGTGATCAAAACTTCTTGCCGATAAATGCAGCGGTAATTTTGTAATCACTTCATAAGTATATCTGCGGCACGTTCTGCCGTATTTTCTAATAATTAAATTGAGTAACTCTCTGTTATGTGCCATTTGCGAGTCACTTAAAATAATTTTAATGACATCCCAATTTTCTGCGTCGAAACGCTCTTCAATCTCCACATAACCGATACCTAGCCGTTCAAATATACGGATAAATCCTGCTTTACTTCCTGCATCTTGCGCATTAATAAACGCATATTTCACACGCTTGCGAAACAGTGCTAACGGCTCATTCTCGAAACGCTCAACATCTCTCGCATAAGCAATTAAGTTAAGCATTGTTTCACTGCAATTCTCTTCATCAAGCAACTTTAGCGGTAAATCAATCATTTTTTTAATTGATAAATTCCACCATTTGCCAAAAAGATCGGCGATTTGCCTAACGGCAGCACCATCCATCCAAAACGGTAATTTAATATTCATTAATTACCCCCCCCCCCGCTCTTCTTTTACGGTCAGCGATTGGATCCTAGGTACACTAATATCACTTTCAATGTCTTGCTGCTCCCAAATTAGCGAACCAATTTCCGGGCAAAGTTGATGGATCTCTTCACCCAGCAATGACCAGCTAAACCGGCGATAAGGATAGGTTTTGGTTACCTCAAAATTATTATTTTCACGAAATGCACAACGGATAATATCTTCAACGCGTTTTAATGTTTCCGCCTTTTGCGCATTAGATAAATTAAAGTTGTTATAAAAATAAACCCGACAAACAATGTTATGTTTGGTTTCCGGCATTGCATAGCACACTAAATCGTCGCCGTGCCCGTGCCAACCGTCATCTCTAATATGCTTGTTAACCTTATCAATAAACGGTTGACTTGCTACACCGGTATCTAGCAACAAATACATATTTGCTGTACCCGGGCCACGTGGCGCATCGTGTTTAAAATAGATGCGGTCAACCGATATACCGGCAATTTCTGCCGCCATTGCTCTATAAACGCTGTCAATATGATGCTTGCCACTGGCAACAAATTGATTGCGACAACGCATTCTTAATTCATCATCGGTTTCCTTGTCTGCACCCGGCGTGATTAACCAATCTTCGCCATTTTCGACGTTAACCACGCCGTTAATTTGTTCCGCTAAAATGCGATAATAACCGGCTGCCAAGTTGTAGCTTGTGCCGGCTTGCTCCGCAATGACCGGCACTTTTCCGGATAAATGCCCTTTTGGAATAACGGTATCTTCGGTGACAACCAGCTTAAAAACGACATCATTAATGCGTTCGGTCTGCACCACGGTGCCGGCTTTAATCGTAATTGGTGTTAAATCGCTTTGTTTAGTAAATGTGATCACGCCTTGCGCTTTTGTCGCCTGTTTAAAATCAAGTCCCACACTCCACGCCATCATTCTCAACCAAGCGCCCTGTGCAGTACGCAAAAATAAATTAGGCAAAATGTTATTAATCAGTTCATCAGTAAGCCATTTCACCGGCTGAACGGCGATAGCAGTCACCAAACGCCAAAATGGCGACATTCTGCTGGTATTGGTAATTAAATTTTCTTCTGCAGTAATGCGTTCAAACTGTTGTCTAATTTCCGTTTCCTGCGTCGGCAATCCCGATTCTCTTAAAATCTGCTCAAAGTTATTCATCAAGACTTACCCCTAATTCAATCGAGCCAAAATCGTATGTTTCTGCGGTAATAAACAAGCGATTTAAACTTTCTTCAGTAATAAATATCGTACCCGGTACTAATCGCTCATCTTCTTCAATTAAAAATGTCATTTGTAAGATAATATCTCGCCGTAAAATGCGGCTACGCTCTGCAATCAAGGCGGTAACCAATCCACTTTCTCTCAATGCGTGTTTAATATCCTGCGCAATTGAAATGCGGTTATTGCACAAAATCGGCACGTTACCGCTGTCCAGCGTTAAATCGTCATTAGTGATTAAAAGGTCGAAATATTTATCAGCCATATCCTGCCCCTAAAGCCTGCTTATCTTGCTGTTGTTGCATTTCACGTCGCCACCTGTCCGGATTATCTGATTTTATCTCCATCTTCTGGATCACCATTGAGTGGCTCACGTTTTTATTTTGCGTCATCGCGGTTGAAATCAAACCTTGCGTAGTTGTGTTAATCTGCGGTCTGGCATTAGGCTTAACGCTCTCATCAAGCTGTAAATTGCTGTTTTTGGTCGCTGTTACATTTGATGAGGTAATGTTGTTTTTGGTCTCCAGAACCGACGACTCTACTTTGATTTCCGGAATTTTAATGCCAATATAATCGCCTACTTTATTGACTTGTCGAATAATCCAATTAAGTGAGTCAAAAAACATCTTTTTAACGCCTTTCCAAACATCACCAAAAATATTAGTAATGCCCTGCGCCAATGCACCAAAAATTTGCATAGCGTCGCCAGCCTCCCAGCCGGCAACCACACCGTCCCACATTGCCAACAAGTCATCCGCTACATTGCCAAATATCTCAACAACGTTTAAAAATTGCGTTGCCAATAACTCGACAAACCCGGCAACAATTTCCAACCCTGTACCAAGTACATTGCCAATCACCATCCCAATTTGCACAAATCGCCCAGCTTCTGCACTGCTTGCACGCATTCCGCCGGTGATACGGCTAAAAATTGCGGCAATCTTGCCAATAGCCGTTTTAAAGATAGCAAACGCATTGGATAATGGTTGCAATCTGTCGCTAATGCTACCGAAACCGATTTTGATACCATCCCAAACGGCAGCCAGTTGTGATTTGAATTTATACGCCAACACGGCAACACCACCGATAAGCAGTGCCACCATTGATAACGGGCTAAACAGTGCCATCACTGCCACACGCAAATAGGTAAACGGATTAAGCAAACGAAACGCCACACTAAATAAGCCGGAAAATAAACCTTTCGCCATATTTAACGGTTTAGCGAGTAAATTAATGCCTGACCCAACACCGGTAAACATTGATTTAAGCGATATTCCATTGCCTAAAATGGATTTAAACAGATCCGGCAACAATGCCAAACGCCAACGCAAACCGTTAAAACCGGATACTGCGCTGCCCCACATTGAGGTAAAAGCATTTTTTAGTAAATCCGCCCATTTTTGCGTGGTTTTGATTGGCTGCACTGGTGCAGCAAAGGCGTTAATCAGCGTTTTACCCAAACCAACACCGCTTGCACCAACGCCGGAAATTGCACCACGCAAACCGGTAATTGGCAACAATGCCCCTTTCGCACCTACACCCATCAACTTAAACGCCCCGACCAATAGCATTAATGACGCTCCGGCACCTGCCAGTGCTGTGATACCGATACCAATAAAGCCGATCAGTCTTGCGATATACTTGTTAGCATTCAGCCAGTCGACCGCATATTTGCCCATATCAGCAATTTTATCGGCAAGCGGTTCAATCTTTTTCAGCACCTGCCCACCGATACTGTCTTTAATGTTAACCATAACGGCACTAAGTCGTTGCCACGGATCAGTCATCGCTTGCGCCATTTTCTGCAAATCTGCCGTGCCACTAACATTGCGTAAATCTTTAATATTGCCGGTAAGGTTTCGGACTTGTGGCAATAACAATTTAATCAAGGCGACCGCTTCATCGCTGCCGAACGCCTTTTTTAACTCTCCAGCTTCCGCAACATCTAGCACATCGCCATACTTACCCTTAATTTTGTTAAGGATACTGACCATATCCAACATTCTTCCGTTGCTGTCGGTAAAGGTTAATCCCAACGCCTTTTGTGCTCCGCCCACACCGGCTAAAAAAGCCTTATATTTTGTACCTGCTTCGCTACCACTCATTGTTGCCTGCAATGCACCAAGCACTGCAAATTGTTCCGCTGCTTCAATGCCTGCTGATTTTGCTGCTGCGCCAACGGCGGTAAAAGCACCGCTCATACCGTCGCCCGTTGTCTTAAACATTTTCACTGCCAACGCGGTTTGTCCGGCAATTTTCTCTACCCAGTCGGATTTGCCAATTTTTGCCGCTTCGTCCGCAAAAATGCCGTACATCGTGCCCATATAGTTGGTGATGGTTGCCGCTGTGGATTTCGTACCTTTCGCCAATAAATTAGATGCGGCGGTGAATGCAGATAACTCATCGCCGTTTAAGCCGGCGATTGCGGATTGAATATCGTAAGCCGAGCGCACAAATTCTGCTGCTGCGCCACCAAAAGAAGAGGTGAAAGAAAGGGCTTTGTTTTTCAGTTGCTCCAACGATTGCTCTGCCACGCCAAGCGATTTCACTTCACCTAACGCGCGTGAGGTTTCAAGCGCCGGTTGCAAACCACTGGCAATCGAATAACCGGCAGCAACAATACCGGCAGCGCCTGCAGCAATATTCCCCATTGCCGCCTTGCCTCTGCCTGCAAGCGCATCAATCTGCCCCATAATGCCTTTAATTGGTGCAGTCATCTGATCATTAAGTTTTAAAATATACTCAAGACCGGCTATTCCCAACGCCATAACATTACCCTTAACGACATCTCGACGAAACGCATTTCGTCGAGATAAACACGACTAAAAACATTTACTAATACCGACTGCCACGGCATCGGATAAATTCTCAAAAAATTGCTTGTTCAGCCATACTGCCCGAGCGAGATTGATTTCTGAATTATCGGCTTGCGGCAAATAGTGCATTCTTAACGCTATCGCCTGTGAATAGCCGTTTTTCTCAATCGACCTCACTCGTTCAGTTAGTTTTTTACCGCGATTTCAATTTCCGGCACAAAAATAGCGTTGAGCTTTTCGACAAGCTGCACCGCTAGCCCCGGCACATTAATAATTGTCAATAAATCCGCTTTACTTTCACTATCAACAATTTGCAATAAATAATCTTTTACCGGTGTAATTTTGTTTTCTTTTGTGATTTCGTTAAATAAGGCATCAATCGCCGCATTATCACGATTAAATACCAACTCAACACCGCCAATATTAACGGTTACGCGCTCTTTGCCGGTAAGCTCTTCCAGTAACTGCTGTGCTGTTTTAGTTTTCATTGTTGTCTCCTTTATTATGTATATTTATACAGTGTTTTAATTGTTGATATGCCGTTACACAAATATCGGTTTGAGCCAGTGATTTATGTAACGCCATTACTAAATCTTTATTTGTTGTGATATTTACCGCAATTTGCTGACAAGCTACCGTTGTCGGGCAAAGTAGCGGTTGTTTAATTAATTTTATTTCGGTTGTTGAGCAAGCGACTAACATCGCCAGGCACACGCTCATCACTCCAATTTTTATTACTTTCCAACGCTTCATTGATCGCCTTTTCTTGCTGTTGTGCTGCTTGTTGCATTTCACTGACTTTATCTATCAATAATTGCTGTTGCTGCTGATAAATTTCCGCTTGTCGCTGCAACATTAAAATTTGTTGTTGATGTTCTTGCTTTATTTTCGCAATCTCTGCCGTTTTCTGTTTTTCAATCGCAGCGATTTGCTTTTGCTTGTCTACCACACCCCAAATAGACACCACTGCGTAAAGCAACACAACCACAAACACTGCGGCGTGATTTTTTAATAGCCTGATAAACATAATTTACGTTCCCGATCACGTCGCTGCATTAAACCGTTCGACTTTTTGCCGCCGACATAAACCCACCTTAAAAACTGATCACACATTTTTGGCGTGTAACCACTGTTTGCCATCTCGTACAAGGTTGATTTGCGCATCGCACTGCAACCGACATTAAAGGTGATGGAAACCAACGCATCAAACGCCCCTTGTGGCATTTTTTTGCCGTTTGCGTAACGATTGACACACGTTTCCGCCTGTTTAATATCCTGCTTCCATCTGTTGGCAATCTCCTGCAAGCTGTATTGTCGCTGTTCAATCGCTTGACCGCTTAACTCACTGCTGCCAATACCAACCGTCAACACATTAGCGGAACAGTAATAAGGTTGTGTTCTGCACCCCTCTGCATTGCCGATTAATTCCAATCCGGCTGCACTTGTTCTTAACTCATCACCACTATTTAGCAACAAAATAGCAATCACTGCCGCCACTGAACAGACACTGCCTGCCGCTTTTTTTAACATTTAACCGACTCCGCTTTGCTTTCCGCTTCCGCAAGTCGCACATTCAATTCAAGGCGACGCAATTCGTACTCTTTTTGTTTATAATGCCAAGTGATCAACAAGGTGCAAAAACCAAACAAAATCCCAAACACCGCTGCCCATTCGTGTAAGCTCAAACCGCTCACAAGTGCCACTGCTGACCCCAAATAAGAAACCCCATCAAATTTATTCATACATCCCCCCCAAACCAAAATTAGGCGAACAAGACCCTCTTCTGCTTATAATTATTCTTCTGTTAATGCCGGTCTGTCGCCTAAAGCTGTTTACCCGATTAAATCTCGAGTGTCGTATTCGGATAAATACGGAATACCGTTAATACGCACAAAGTCCGGGCTAGTGACAAAAAATTTCACTTTTGTGGTATGTTTTTGCCCACCTTTAAAATCCACATTTAAAATATCGGTCGGCAACAACTTACACTCAAACGCCTCCACTTTTAAACGTTCACCGCCGCGACTGGCAAAAAAGACCAAATCCACCGTTGGAATATCTCGATACGATCCTGCCACTGCTGCCGCTGCTGATAACTTGCCAAAATTTTTCGCATCCAGCTCAATTTCGCCTTCACCTTTAACGTCGCCATCAACAAAGCCATCGGGAATGCCGCGCGTTTGTGCTACGTCTGAACTGTCGCTAATATTTAAACTGACTGATTCGGCGTGAACTGGAATACCAAGCACGAAAAAATCAACGTTCATTCCTGAAATTCTTGCACCCATCTATTAATCCCCCAATGTTTCTAAATCTAAGAAAATATTGACCACAATCTCTTTCGGGCAATCATACGGTCGGATTTTCATATAAATCTCAACTTTCACCTTGCTCTTCCAAACGATAGTGATAGCATCATCTTTCGGTGGCATACATTCGCCCGGGAATTGTTTGCCTGCTACTTCTGCGCCTTTGCTCATATCGCGGAGCGGTTTTGCAAAATAATTTTTATGATATTCTGTGCTTGCGGCGGTTGAGTTAAACGACCGATCCGCAATTTTCGCGATTGCCAACAAGCGCACTTTTCGTGCTGCTTTATCCGCAATACGCACATATTCGATTACTTGATAATCTCCGCCTTCCACGTCTAATGTGCGACCATCTGACCAGTAGTAGCCGTCATAATCCGGATACCACATAAAAGTAGAGTAACGTGCCTGCTCCAACGCTTTTAAATGTGCAATACTAATTTCCGCACCGTCTTTATCTTTTGGTTTATCGTTGCCAATATTGACTAATGCCCCTGTTTGTACACGCGCTGGGCTGTCGGCAATGGTTACCGCTGAATTAGCGAGTCGTCCAGCCAACGCACCAACATCATTACCCATTAAATTCGGCACTAACATCACGTGATCAGCAACCACTGTTTTTTGCAACTCTGTCAAACGGGACACATATTGATCCCACGTTTCGCCGTTGCTGGAGTCAGTGCTGCAACCATCCAACGCTTGAATAAAAAACGTTCTGCGACTGTAAGTCATCAACAATTCACGCGACAGCGTTTGTAATGCGTTAATTGCTGCTTTATCAATGCCGGTTGTGTAAGTATTAACAACATACTCAAAACTAGACACCGTCTGTGCATTTCGCACAATTTGCGCAAAGTCATAGCTTGACTCATCTGCAATATAGACGTGCGCAAACCAATCCGTGTTGGCATTCACCATCGCTGTGTAAACCTGTTTTTTTAGTGCAGTATCACTTGCACCAAAAATTTCATTAAAATCACTGTCCGGCGTTACTGCCAACAACTTACCTTTATTTTTTGAGCCAACGCCAACAAACAATGCGTGCCGCTCAATCTCTTTTGTTTCGCCGCTTAATAAATTAAGCGTGTTAATCGTTGCTGATGGAAATGTCATATTTTGCCCCTTTTTTGTTGTTCTAAATTTTCAGCACTTTTTCAACCACTTCCGTTAGAATTTCCGCATTGTGTTGCGTATCGGTATTTAATGCCGGTCGTGCCGGCGTGCCTTTCTTATCGCCTTCATTTTTATTCTTTAAAATTCTTGCAATTAAACCGGCTTGACCTTTGGTTAGTCTCGCCTGAATGCTTTTTATTGACGGGGATACTTCCTTCCCCTTTTTGTTCTTTATTTTGTAACCTAAACTTTTCAATTTTCTGGCTTGTGCTGTCGAACAAGGATCGCTCTGACTAGCTAACTGCCTTCTTAATTTCTCTAACGTCCGAGCATTAACACTAACCGTCATCTCTTGTCCATAATGCTGCACAACTGAAATTAATTGATTTTTCTTACCTCTATAGCCCAGCTTTGCCTCATTGCCATCATTCTTGATAATATTGAGCAATGTTCCTCGCCTACGGTACATCTTTTTGTTGCTGCCGCTGCGACGTTCCGCCCATTTTTTACCGTCCGGCGTTTCTTGCTTTTTGATATGCTCTTTAGCTTCATCCTTTATTTGCTTTAACGCCATTTTTAATAGCTTTGTTTTTTTCTCTTTCGGCAAGCTCAATAATTTAACTGTTCGCTTTAGGCTTTTTATTGACTCTGCGGTTAATCCCACCTTTTCAGTCATCAATCACCTCAACCTCTTCAGCGATATAAATCTCAATTGGATTAATGCGATAACTTATGCCATCAATCATCAAGGTATCTTTTGCCGGTTTTGTCGCTGTTGCCGTAATCGGCTCTTGAAACTCCACGATAAACGTCAAATCAGCGGTATCATCATCATAAATATCCACATCAAAATCGGTATCGGCAAAATCCAGCTGATAACGCAACTCATCATTCTCATTCAGCCAAAGCTGAATGTGCGCCATTATTTCGGCGACATTGATTTGATTAAATGGCAATTCATTAAATAAGAACGTGGCTTTATAGCGGATATGCGCAATCTCTACGCCCTCATCAGTCACGTTTTTCCCCTGATCAATCAGCGTGCCGCTTTCTATCCACGCTAATAAATTTTTACGGTATCTTATCGGCAACTGTTGCTGTAAAAAGCCGAGTAATCGTTGATATAACATTAAATTAGCCATACACCGCTCCGCTTTTTGCCTTTGATTGCTCTGACCGCCATTGCCGCTTCTGTTAACAAGGTTTTGCGCTCCTGCACTAAATCCCGATTTTCGTGCACCTCTCTTGCTGATAGCGTCATAAACTCTGGTAACAAATCCGCTTTTGCACGTGCAAATACGGCTTTTTTGTACTGTATTTGTAAAAAGTTATCGCCATCAAATCTCACGCCGCCAACGTTTTCGACATAGGCATAACCGTCTGATTGATATTTTTCTACAACGTCTGCAAGCTCAATTTCCATTTCTTGCATTGCTTGCACCAACGCCGCACGCACCATTTCTAAAGGTATTTGAATCGGTATCGCACGTTGCCGTTGAAACTCTGCAATATTGATATTCCCCCAAAATCCAGTGCTTTCGATTATTTCGTCTTGATATTCGGTTACATTGCCGTTTAGCATTGCTCACCTCGATTAAGGTGCGCCGCACGCAACTTTGCAATAGCGTCATAAAATGTAATTTGCGACACTAAAGCCGTTGGATTGGCGCCTGGTGAGAGTTTTTTAATTCGCATTTCAATCCGATCAATCAACGAATTTACGCCGCATTTCTGATGGATACGTCTTGCACACATTAAAAAATAAAGGGCAACCACCAATACGTCTAAATCATCAATTGAGGCGGCGTGAACTTTGCCGTTTTCCGTCCTGATTAAAATAGATGCCGCCAACTTGTACCATTTAGCGGTCACGATTTCGTGCAACCGCCACGTCTGCGCCACTTTTTCAAAAGTTTGGCTAAAATATGGCTCCACGCTCTGCGAAGTTGCTGCCAAGTTATCCGCCCAACTAAACACTTGATCAGCAACAAACGTCGGCAAGTTGCTTTTAAATCTATCCGGCATTGCCTGATTTTCGGCAATGGCTCGTTCGGCAAGTTGTAAAGCGTGAGCAATATTGCCAACATCAAACAGATAGACAATACAATAGACAAGTACGTCATTTTGATACTGCTCTCCTTTTTGCAAATATTCATCAACAAACGGCAACCACTTCGGCAAGAAATGGTTGCGCTTGTACTCCGCTCGCTCTGCCAGGCTTGAGATTTCGCGGATACGTGCAATATCATTATTTAAAGCAATCTCCAACACCTGCGTGGTTGCATTGCTGTTTTTAACTGCCTGATGCACCTTATCCGGCGATTGCTGCTCCAACGCCTTTAACGCCAGAACTCGCTTTTGATAGTCACGAAACCCCATTAGCCACCTCAATCAGTTAGTCATCTTCGCCCGGTAATTTGACGTTCCCGAATTCGATTGCGGTAAATAAGCCGGCATCTTCAACCACATAGCCTTCGTTGCGGTAATAGCTGTCAATAACACCTTTTCTGTCCTCGTCATTGCGGTACGAACGGCGCACACTGCTATCCTGCACATAAATAGACAAGTTGGATAATGTTGTCACTACTGCACCACGTGCCGGGAAATTCGGTGGCACAATGCCGCGCATACCACCAAACGATCCGAGCAAGTTTTGCGAACCCAACACCGCTTTTTCGGTTGGCGTTAAGCCGTGCGCTTTATTGATCAATTCCGCTTCTTTACCGACTAAATCTGCTCCGACTAAAAAGACTAAATCATTGCGGTCACGGTGACGCAAATCAATGCCGCTTTTTAGCTCTGCCGCTAAATGATCAAGATTTTCAAAGTCTGCACCTTCGCCGAAAATTTTAATTTTCCCGACGGTTGCACCGTCTTTCATTACGTTCTGCGGCTTCTCTTCGCGCGCAAGCTGCATCCAGCCTTTATTGACATCCGACATATCTTCCGCTGAGGTATTTTCTGCAACAGATTTACCGTACCAACCCACTTTTAACTGGTCGAGCGCGATTTGCGTCTGCACAAATTCGGCATATAACGCCGCCAAACGGTCGCCAAAACGAGCAAAATTATCAAACATTGCCCACGGCACAATGATTCCGCTATCAGTTTCCGCTAGCTGATATTTGCCTTGTGTATGATCTAAACGTGCCAAATAGCGTCCGTCTTTTTTGCGTCCGGTAATTGATTTTTCTGTTGCACCACGCAATTTGTAACCTGACAAATCGGTCACATAATCAAGATTGATGGATTTTAAAAATTCAGATCGCTGCTGAATATTCTCGCCAAGCTCCGCTGCTTTCGGCACTTCGAGCGCGAACGACTCACCTCGAATTAATGCATCTACATCAGTGCCATAATAATTTGCAACGTTACGTAAAAATGAATAAAACTCCGCCTTACGTCTCATTTTGTCCCCTTTTTCTTATTTCTTCTCAACCGATTAAACGGCAAAATTCAACGCCGTTTTTGTCGGCTCACCCTGTGGAACTTCTGTCACTGCGTGTTGCGTTGCCTTGTTAAACGCTTCTGTCAATTGCTCCACTTTTGCCGTCAATTCTGCCACTTGTTGCTCTGTGGCAAATTTTGCTGGCTCTTCTTTTTCTGTTTTCGTTGCAAAATTTGCCGGCTCTGGTTTTTCTTGCTCTACTTCTGGTTTTGACTTAATAGCGGAAAAACCTGCCGCAATCGCTGCGGTGATTGTTTGTTCCAGTTGTGCAAATTGCTGTTCGTTCATTGACTCTTCCTCTTTGTTGTTATTATTTTCGGAATTGGAATTAAAAAAACGTGTAAAAAAGCGTTTTAATGCTGATAACTCTTGCTGCTCTTCTTTAGCAAATAAGCTCGCTTCAAGTTTTTCCGGCTGCCCTACAATCACATCATCTTTGATACGCTTAGAAAAATGGAGCTGCGTTGTGCCTATACTTGCCGGACTGTCTGTGACGGCTAAACCTGTCAAATAGGCGGCGTTGGTATCGGCAAAATTTGGTGTAATTTCAATGCTGGTAAATAAACCGACACCCTCTCTGTTTAGCTCAAGCAAGCGAGCATTCGGGGCTAGCCGGGCATATAATTTTGTTTTTCCGCCTTCGTCTGTTGCTTTCAGCTCTTTGACTTGCCCAAAATTTGACAAAAAGCGGTAATGCTCCAACCAAATATTGGCGGTATAGACTGACGGATCATAATTTTCTGCCATTGCGTGCAAGTCTGCCGCTGAAATCTCCCGACCGTCTGCGGTTTTACCGCTGGTTGCCACACAAACAAAATCGGTTACAAGCTCCAATTTATCTGCCATTTTTTACACTCTCTCCACGCTTAAAAATAAATCTGCCGCTATCTTGTGATTTTTTTGCACAAATTGCATCCGCCAAAATTCGGAAATCGTCGGAAATGCGAGGATAACCGACCATTTCCGACGATTTCCGAAAATTGCTACACGATTTTTTAGCCAAGAGTGCGCAAAATTACGCCTATGAAAGAGACAAAATTAAGAATCAGAAAATCAACACGTTATAGCGACGAGATTATCTACGCCGCTAAACACCTCTATTTGAAAAAATTCACACCGCAAGAAATTGCACAAGAATTAAAGCTAAACAGTGCGCGCCCCATCTACTACTGGGCGGAAAAATACAACTGGCGCAACCTGCTGAATGAACACGGCGTTGAGGAATTGATCTCGCTGCGCATTTTGACGCTGGTCGACCGCGAAAACAAAAGCGAACAAGAAATTAAAGAGTTGGAATCGCTTATCGACAAAGACCTGCAGTATAAAAAACAACGTGCTACACAAGCGGCGAAAAGCACTGCAGCAATGACATATAACGACCAGCACAACGAACAGCCGGATCAAAGCCAAAGCAAAAAATCAAAACGGCGCAAGAAAAACGACATTTCGCACGTCACGCCGGAAATGATGCAACCGTTTTTAAATACGTTATTCAAATATCAATTGACTTGTCGAGATAATAAACACCGAAAAGTGCGCAATATTTTAAAATCACGACAAGTCGGTATGACCTACTATTTTGCCTTTGAGGCGTTGGAAGACGCCATTTTAACCGGTGATAACCAAATCTTTTTATCCGCCTCAAAGCGGCAAGCGGAAATTTTCTTAACCTACATCCGCAAAATGGCTCTACAGTTTTTTGATGTTGAGCTAAAAGGGAATCCGATTGTGTTAAGCAATGGCGCAGAATTGCATTTTTTGTCGACCAACAAAAGCACGGCACAAGGTTATCACGGGCATATCTACGGTGATGAATATGCGTGGCTGCGCAATTTTACCGAGTTTTATACCGTTGCCTCCGCAATGGCAACGCACAAAAAATGGCGCGAGACCTACTTCAGCACGCCAAGCTCAACGCGACATAGTGCCTACCAATTCTGGAACGGTGATGATTGGCGCGGCAAAGACGCAAAACGCAAAAATATACCGTTTCCGACAATAAAAGAGATGCGTGACGGCGGTCGTGAATGCCCTGATGGTCAATGGCGGTACGTTATCACCATTGATGACGCATTAGCCGGCGGTGCCGGCGAGCTGTTCGACCTTGAGGCATTAAAGCGCAAATATAACAAAGCTGCCTTTGATCAGTTATTTATGTGTAAATGGATTGATGACGCCGACTCCATTTTCAATATTTCGCAATTGCTCAAATGTGCAACCGACATCAGCAAATGGCAAGACTTTCGACCGGATAGCGACCGCCCTCTTGATAATCGTGAAGTGTGGTGCGGCTATGACCCAGCAAAAAGCTACGACGGTGCAAGTTTTGTGGTAATTGCGCCACCGGTGCTGCCCGGCGAAAAATATCGCATCCTAGAACGCCACCAATGGCACGGCTTAAGCTATAGCTATCAAGCGGAACAGATTAAACAAATCTACCAACGCTACAACGTGAGCTATATCGGCATTGACACCAGCGGCGTTGGCGTGGGCGTGTATGAAATGATCACCTTGTTTGCACGGCGTGAAACCGTGCCGATTATTTATAGTGTAGAAAGCAAAGCGGCACTCGTCTTAAAAGTACACCATTTAATCGAAAAAAATATGTTGGAATGGTCAAACCAAGAGTCCGATATTCCGGCAGCGTTCTTGATGATTAAACAAACTACTACAAAATCGGGCGATAGGGCCACCTTTGTTGCGGAACGCACCAGCCAAAACCAACACGCCGATGTATTTTGGGCAATCGCTAACGCTATCAACCGCAAGGAATTAAACAATAAACCACGCCGGCGCTCTGCGTGGGCAATGAATTAGAGGAAAAAACTATGACTAAATATTATTTAAAACAAAAGCAAAATAAGGCAGTAACACAAAAAATGCCGCAAACTTTTAGCAAGTTTGAACCATCTGGAATCGAGCATTTAGGCTTAATTGTTGATAACACGCTAGATTGTTATTTACCGCCGTATAACCGTGCCATTTTAGCTAAATTGCCGTATTACAACGCTCAACATTGCGGCATTTTACAAAGCCGGGCAAATATTGTCAGCTCTGGCTATAACGGTGATTTTGTCGATATGAAAACACTTTGCTTAAACCTTATTCAGTTTGGCGATGTTGCATTGCTAAAAATTCGTAATGTTTTTGGTGAGGTTATACGCCTGCACGTGTTATCATCCCTTTATCTGCGCGTTAAGAAAGATGGCAATTATCTCTATTTGTTTAAAAAAGCGCTGTATAACGATAAAACTCATTATTACGAGTACAAACCTGACGATATTATTTTTATTAAACTTTATGACCCATTACAACAAACCTATGGCGCGCCTGATTATGTCGGCGGTATTGAATCCGCTCTACTAAATAGTGATGCAACTATCTTCCGCCGTCGTTACTATTCTAACGGCGCACATATGGGCTTCATCCTCTACACCACCGACCCTGACCTCGACCAAGATGCAGAAGATATGATCAGAAAAAAAATTGAGCAATCAAAAGGCGTTGGCAATTTTAAGAGTATGTTTATCAATATTCCCGATGGCAACCCTGACGGCGTTAAATTAATTTCGGTCGGCGACACCGGCAAAAAAGACGAATTTAATGCCGTGAAAAATATCTCTGCTCAAGATGTTTTAACTGCGCACCGCTTTCCGCCCGGTTTATCCGGCATTATCCCGAGCAACACCGGCGGATTAGGTGACCCATTAAAAATTTTAGCGGCATACCGCGAAACAGAAGCCTATCCGCTACAAGATTTTATCGCAGCGCAAATCAACAAAGACCCAGAAATCAGCAATAAAAACAAAATCTTATTTAAAAGAGATAAGCAAATAAAGGCAAAATAATTTATTAAGTTCTCAACAAAAAACCGCTAAAAAGCGGTTTTTTATTAAAAATTTCTTGTATTTTATTATTATATTGAATATAATAAACACATCTAGCAAGGGCTAGAAACGAGAAAGCCCCGACTCGTTCAGTTCGGGGCATTGAATAGGAATTAGGATTATGCGTCACATTGCTTTAATAATCCTGTTCATTTTACTAATGGCGATTAGCGCAAACGCCTATTAGCAATGAACCAAATCCTAGCGGTTGCTGGCACGACCGCTAGGTAATTCCTAAACACTATAAACAACATAAACACAAAAAGCAAGAGGTAAAAAGAAATGGCAAATAGCAACACCGAACACAGCAAAAAACTACGCGCGAAAACTGCTGCCGCTTACAATAAAAAAGCACTTGAAGAAGGTAAGGTTAAGGCAATTTCACTGAGACTTGATGCCGATCTTGCTACTGAATTCGATGCTGTTTTGTCCGAATTAGCAAGCACCCGACCGCAAGGCATTAAAAAACTTTGTGAAATTTATCGCAACTTAAAAAAAGATTAAGCACCTCAACACTATCTAGAAGTCTATTTCAAAAATAGACTTCTATACGTCTAGACTGCTATAATAGCAAAACAACATTTTACGCTATTGTCTACTATGCCAAAATCATTAACAGTCTTTTGCAAAGTTTGCCATCACAAATCCGCCATTACCAAAACACAAAAAGAACACCCGGAACTTAGCCGCATTTATTGCCAATGTTTAAACCCACAATGTGGCCACCGTTTTGTCCTCAACCTGCAATTTTCCCACTCCACCAAAACATCACAACTTATTGCTAATGATTTAACTTTAACCTTAATTCAACAACTGTCTGATGACGAAAAACGCAAAATTAAACAATTATTAAGCAATCAATAAAAAATTGAACATAAAACCATCAATTACACCGATTTACACCATCAATTATAAATGTTTGATTTAATTAGATTTTAAAGATAACCCGGTCGCACCATCTTACCTTTCGCAACCTTTCATATCTAATCAAAAAACCTTTATAAATCCAGTAATAACAGGGCTTTTCGGCTGTTTTACCCCTCGCAACCTTTCGTATTAAATCGGTTCTAACCAAAGATTTTAGTAACTATCATAGTAACTATGTAAAAGCCAAATTTAATGATTTATCCATTAAATCAGCGGTAGTTTCCGGCGTATCAGGTGCGTGCAGTGTATTTTCTTCTGATATGTTTTCTTTGGTTTCAGTCGGTTTATCAAATCGATTTAAAGCAATAGGATTATTGTTAAGATCGGCAATATCTCATTGATTTTAATAGAAATTAAATAGATTATTGTACTTATTTTGTGCAATGTTTTCTTTTTGTGCGAATGGATTCAAAAGCAAATTGAGAAATTCTTTATTTTTAAATAAGTTAGTTTTTGTCAATTGCAGATCTCTCATTTCCACAAATTTTTCTGCTTGAGTTTTTCTCGAAACACATTATATTGACGAAAATTTTTTTAAAAATACAACATATTGTGTTAGGGATCTTTATTAATGAATACATCACTTCGAGTAACTAAACGTGATGGGCGTTTAGAGCCTATCAATTTGGATAAAATCCATCGTGTAATTACTTGGGCAGCAGAAGGTTTAAATAATGTTTCTGTTTCGCAAGTAGAATTGCGTTCACATATTCAGTTTTATGAAGGCATTAAAACTTCCGATATTCACGAAACAATCATTAAATCTGCTGCAGATTTAATTAGTAAAGATACTCCAGACTATCAGTACCTTGCTGCTCGCTTGGCGATTTTCCATCTGCGTAAAAAAGCTTTCGGTCATTTTGAGCCACCTCGCCTTTATGAACAAGTAAAGCGTTTAGTTCGTATGGGAAAATACGACGCTTCTCTTTTAGTAGATTATTCCCGTGAAGAGTGGGATGAAATGGACACTTATCTCGACCATTGGCGCGATATGACTTTCTCTTATGCTGCTGTTAAACAGCTTGAAGGGAAATATCTCGTCCAAAATCGTGTAACCGGTGAAATCTATGAATCTGCACAATTTTTATATATTTTGGTTGCAGCTTCCTTATTCGCACAATATCCAAAAGAAACTCGTTTAAATTATATTCGCCGTTTTTACGATGCGACATCCACTTTTAAAATTTCATTACCAACACCAATTATGGCGGGTGTTCGTACCCCAACTCGTCAATTCAGCTCCTGCGTATTAATCGAATGTGATGATAGTCTAGATTCAATTAATGCAACTTCTGCCGCTATTGTGAAATATGTTTCACAACGTGCCGGTATCGGTGTAAATGCCGGTGCTATTCGAGCATTAGGTAGCCCAATTCGTAATGGTGAAGCGTTCCACACTGGTTGTATTCCATTTTATAAACACTTCCAAACAGCGGTGAAATCCTGCTCGCAAGGCGGCGTTCGTGGTGGCGCAGCAACCGTTTATTACCCGATTTGGCACTTGGAAGTTGAAAGTTTATTAGTGTTAAAAAATAACCGTGGTGTTGAAGATAACCGTGTGCGCCATATGGATTACGGTGTGCAGTTAAATAAACTGATGTATCAACGTTTAATTAAAGGCGCAGATATTACACTCTTCAGCCCATCTGATGTGCCGGGGCTTTATGCAGCGTTCTTCGCCGATCAGGAAAAATTTGAACAGCTTTATTTAAAATATGAACAGGATCCGGATATTCGTAAACGTTCGGTTAAAGCTATCGAACTGTTCTCGTTATTAATGCAGGAGCGTGCATCAACCGGTCGTATTTATATCCAAAACGTGGATCATTGTAATACTCACTCGCCGTTCGATCCGTCAGTGGCACCGGTGCGTCAATCCAATCTCTGCCTTGAAATTGCGTTACCGACCAAGCCGTTGCAACATATTCACGATGAAAACGGTGAAATTGCGCTTTGTACCCTTTCTGCATTCAATCTTGGTGCATTAAACAATTTGGATGAATTGGAAGATTTAGCTGATTTGGCAGTTCGTGCATTGGATGCTTTATTGGATTATCAAAACTATCCGGTGAAAGCAGCTGAAATTGGGGCAATGGGTCGTCGTGCGTTAGGTATCGGTGTTATTAATTATGCCTATTATTTAGCCAAAAACGGTGTGCGTTATTCGGACGGTTCTGCCAATGATTTAACTCACCGCACTTTTGAAGCGATTCAATATTACTTATTGAAGGCATCAAACCAATTAGCAAAAGAGTTCGGACCTTGTAAATTCTTTGATGAAACAACTTATGCCAAAGGTATTTTGCCGATCGATACCTACAAAAAAGATGTCGATAGTTTAACCAAAGAACCACTGCATTATGACTGGGAAAGTTTACGCAAAGAGATTCAGGAATTTGGCTTGCGTAACTCAACCTTAACCGCATTAATGCCGTCAGAAACCTCTTCACAAATCTCTAATGCAACCAATGGTATTGAACCGCCACGTGGCTTTGTCAGCATTAAAGCATCGAAAGACGGTATTTTGCGTCAAGTCGTGCCGGATTATGAAAATTTAAGTGAAAATTATGAATTGCTTTGGGATATTCCGAATAACGATGGTTACTTGCATTTAGTTGCGATTATGCAAAAATTTATCGACCAATCCATTTCGGCTAATACCAATTATGATCCGCAACGCTTTGAAGACGGCAAAGTGCCTATGAAAGTGTTGTTAAAAGATTTATTGACAGCGTATAAATATGGTGTAAAAACGCTTTATTATCAAAATACACGTGACGGTGCCGAAGACAGTCAAGAAGATCTTGATGATGGTTGCGCCGGCGGTGCTTGTAAGATTTAATTCTAATAAAAAGGTCAGTGCTTCTGACCTTTTTATTGTCGGTATCTAATTCGAGGAAATAAAAATGGCTTATACCACTTTTTCACAACATAAAAACGATCAACTTAAAGAGCCGATGTTTTTCGGGCAAAACGTGAATGTGGCACGTTACGATCAACAAAAATATGAAACTTTTGAAAAACTTATTGAGAAACAGCTCTCTTTCTTCTGGCGTCCGGAAGAGGTGGATGTTTCTCAAGATCGTATTGACTATCAGTCTTTACCGGAACACGAAAAACATATTTTTATCAGTAATTTAAAATATCAAACACTGCTCGACTCAATTCAAGGTCGTAGCCCAAATGTGGCATTGTTGCCATTGGTATCCATTCCGGAATTAGAAACTTGGATTGAAACTTGGACCTTCTCGGAAACCATTCATTCCCGTTCTTACACACACATTATTCGTAACATTGTTAATGATCCTTCGATTGTGTTTGACGATATTGTCACCAATCAAGAAATTATCAAACGTGCAAGAGATATTTCGGCTTATTACGATGATTTAATTCGTGATTCACAACTCTACTCACTTTATGGCGAAGGCACTTACACCGTTGACGGTAAAGAATATCAAGTAACATTGCGCAATTTAAAACGTCAATTATACCTTTGTTTAATGAGTGTTAATGCGTTAGAAGCAATCCGTTTCTATGTTTCATTCGCCTGCTCTTTTGCTTTTGCAGAACGTAAATTAATGGAAGGCAATGCGAAAATCATCAAATTTATTGCGCGTGATGAAGCACTTCACCTTACCGGAACACAACATATTCTAAATATTATGGCTGCAGGTCAAGATGATCCGGAAATGGCAGAAATTGCCGAAGAGTGCCAACAAGAAGCTTATGATCTCTTTGTTGCTGCTGCCGAACAAGAAAAAGAGTGGGCAAACTATCTGTTTAAAGACGGTTCGATGATCGGTTTGAATAAAGATATTTTGTGCCAATATGTAGAATATATTACTAATATTCGTATGCAGGCGGTCGGCTTACCACTGCCGTTCACCACGCGTTCCAACCCAATTCCTTGGATTAATGCTTGGTTGGTGTCAGACAATGTACAGGTTGCACCACAAGAAGTGGAGGTCAGCTCCTATTTGGTGGGTCAAATTGACTCTAAAGTTGATGTTGATGACTTTGAGGATTTTAAACTTTAATCCTATCTTCTGATAAAGGCGTAGTATTACGCCTTTATTTTTCATCTATCTATAAATCTATTTTACCTCTACCCTAACCAAATTCAGAAAATAAAAAAATCAGCCAACGATTTACGCCAGCTGATATTTTGAAGAAAAAATAAAACCTATTTAATTTCGTATAAGTAAAGCAATACAATGACGATTAGAATGTTTTCTCAAAATTTAAAAAAACTCTATTTTTATCATAACTATACAGTGCTGGAATATTACTATCTACTCTCATCCAACTCAAATTAAGTTTTGGAGTAATTCCCCATAAATGCCATTCACGATTCCATATAGTAAAGACACTATTATATTCTTTATCTTTACGAACTTTATTAAAAAATAGGTTCTTTTCTTTAAAGTTACGATGTTCTATGCCAAATTGTAAACGGGTAGAAAGTCCCCATTTCCATTCTTGTCCCCACCCCAAACGAAATCCCATTCGATCGGAAGAAAACATTCGATTTTGAGCTTTTTCACGTTGATAATCTACTCCCCCATAAAAATAGGTTTTCGCATTAAATAAGTGAAGTAAGGTTGTAGAATAAAGTTGACTATTACTATCCGCATCACTATTTTCTTTATATTTCGTTTTACTTAATTCAATGGCTGAACTGGTTTGCCATTTTGGTGATAACCAACGTTCATACTCAAAACGAGTACCATAATTACGGCTATATTTCTCACCACCGAACCAGCGATAAGCATAGAAAGGAAGAATAGCAAAACGATTCTTTATATCCTGATATTGATAACCCACTGTAGTACGGTTCAGAATATCGTCATATTCGTGGTTATCCCAAAAACTTTTTCCATACAAATTATTTTCTAAATAAAGAGAATGGCGACCAATTAAATTAAATTTTTTACTCAAATTGATACTATATTGCAAACCATGGGCTGATTGTGGCAAAGATTCTTCACTTTTTTGGAAAGGTACATTACCAATATAAACCACTTTATCTTTTGCTGCATTATTCACATTATCATCTTGTAAATAAGATAAAGAGCCACTAAACGACCATGCTGACTGTTGCTTAATTGCCATTAAATATTGCTCAGAAACAGCCATAATCTCTGGCGGAAGGTTTGAGCTTGCTCGTAATTTATTAAATTGATCTTCTGCTGCTTCTGTTTGGTAATCCTCGAATAAGGCTTGTGCTAATGCGAAACGAACAGGTCCAAAGTTTGGATTATCTGCCAAAATATGGCGATATAAACTAATGGCTCCTGTTAAATTACCTTGTACACGATAAAGTGTCGCTTGAGCATAATCAATGAGAATAGGATCAGGATCACGAGTTTTCTTATAAATCTCTAAAAGATCAGGCAATAAATGCCAACGTTGTGTATCAATAACATAATTTAACAACTTACGTGCAAGTTCAGGGCGTTGTTGCAATTCTTCATCCGTAATTTCACGGCTGTCATCTTGTTTCGTAGCTGTCTCTTTTGGTTGCACTTTTGGCGTAGAACGTAAATCCGGTTGTGCCACATTAATATATTCTTTTGGCTCAGTCTTAACATCAATAACGGTTGTCGGGGAAGTAACAGGAGCAGCTAAACTATTTGTTATAAAAATAAACGGAAATAACCCTACTACTATAGGAGAAAAGGCAAACTTTGTTGTTTTTTTTACTAAATTAGGCATAATAAATCGTTCTCAATCTAAAAAACAAAAAGCCCTGCTAAGCATAAGCCTAGCAGGGAATGTAAAAGGATTATTGGGATGAAGCACCAAAAACTTGATCATCGTTAATAAACCCTACTACCTCTTCGGCTTTCGGACCAACAAAAATACCTCTATATGAACCATCTGAGCCCCTATTAGCATCATATGAACCATACTGTATTCTACCTGAAAAACCTATCTTATTTGTTCCTTGTTCTGATATTGGCGTTTTTATTAAGACTATATCCTGATTATTCCTATAACCACTACGATTAGTTACTGTGCCAGACACCGTATTGTCTGCAAAATTAGCCTTTAACGTTATATCACCTTGCGCTGGAGTGCCATCCTTAGCATTATAAGAAGCAAGAGTTTTACCTTGGTAAGTAACAACCTCTTGGTCAGATGGTCTAGTCCATACATTATTATCCTGCGGTAATTCTTTAAATATATATCCCATACCTCCTGAAGCTACAAAATCATCATCAGCGCCAGATTGATACCACATAGCAGTATGTGCAAAATAAGTAGAGTAGGTTTGGTTAACAAAACGTGCTTCCGCAATTTTACGCTTAACCGTTGGGTTACAAGCGTTACTTGAGGCACATATTTGTGCAAACTGCTCTTTACTTTGAATCTGTTGAGAATTTACTGGATATTGAGAAAAATCAATATCGGCAAAGTTACGCTTTTCGCGGCTTGTACCTACACCATTTGATCCAGGTACAAGGATTTCTATGTTCCCATACGCAAGATAGCCGGTAGAAGCTATATTTTGTGATATTGAACCTTGTTCTATACCCGAAAGAGAATCTACAAATCGAATACTACGCCATTTATATTGATCTCCCATATAATTCTCTTCAGCGTGTGCCTCAACAATAGGATTGTCTGGGGTCAGTTGTTTAAGTTGAGATTTTTCTTTATCTAATGCTTGTTCTGCCGTTTTTGCTTGTGCGGTTAATTGGCTTAACTGTGCCTGTTTTTGGGTAATTTGCGTAGATAACGATTTCTTTTTACTCTCTAACTCAGCAACAGTTTTCGTCAGGGAAGCTGACTGCTTTTCGGCATTAGTTAATTGGTTTTGAGCTTCAGATAAAGAGCTGTTCGCTTTCTCTAATGCTTGTTGGGTTTGCGAAAGTTTTTGCTGAATATCATCGCCGTTCCCTAATTTTTGTACCTCTACCAATTCCGCCATTTCTTGAGTTAAACGGCTTACTTCTGCCTTTTTAGCACTCACTGTATCCGCAAGCTGTTTAACATCACTTTGCGCTTTAGTTAATTGCTGTTTAGTTTGGGTTAATTGCTGCGAGGTTTGAGTTAATGATTGTTGATGTTGATTAACATCTGCTTGAGCTACGGATAATTGCTGTTTTACTTTGGCTAATTTTGTTTTAGCATTATCTAACTGTTGCTGTAATTGTGCTTCTGTAAGTGGTTTAGCAGGAGAATCACTGGAAGATGAGCTACACGCCATCAATGCTGCACATGCTAAAGTAATTGTACTTAATTGGAAAAATGTTTTCTGTTTCATAATTTATTCCTTATTTATTTTGTTACCTGTGTACCACCAAATACTGAAGATGCCTCATTTGGCAAGCCAGATATTTTACCTACGACTTCTTCCATATTTTTACCTGCAAAAGTACCGCTAAAATTAGCATTTCTAAATGGCAAATTATCTGGATTATTCCCTACAGGAATGATAGCTTTCCCAAGGGTGCCTCTAAAAGTAATCCCGTCACGATCTACAGAGATTTGACCATTTTTTAATAATAAATCTCGGCGATCCTGTAGTGGATTTACGATTCTATTTGTAACTGTGCCATTCACTACATTTTTATCTAAATCGGCAGTTAATGTAATATCGCCGGATTTACCGCCAACATTCAGCATATATCCACGATAAGTAATCTGCGGTGTTTTAGCTTTTACAGATTCATAACGCTGTTGTGCTTGCAATTTAATATCAACGCCTTTTTGATAATCAGTACGAGCAACATAATCGACTTTATCTTTATCGTCATCGACTAAAGCTTGAATTCGTTCTGGTTCATACTTTTCTAGCATCACAGGTCGCCAAGCTACATAAGAAGAGTAATTTTGATTAACAAAAAAAGCTTTACCAACCGCTTTTCCTTTATTTTCAGGTTGTTCAGAACCGATCAGAACTTCATTAATTTTGCTAGGATTAGCTTTATATTGGGAAAGAGGTAGCGTAGGTGTATAAAAGCCAGAAAGTTCTACGCTGAACTCAGATAATTCTCGATTTCCTAACTCATCAGTAATTACCTCAACATGTTTAGGCATTTTATTACCAGAAGTCTTAGCAAAGTTTGATTTTGAGAATGAGACATTATCGCGATCAAAATCGCGATCAAAATAGAGATCACGCCATCTTACTCCATCGCTATCTAATTCATATTGTTTCACCCACTCTTGATTTTTAGTATATTCTGCAATCTTCGTTGTTACTGCTTTTCGCTCTGCTGCAATTTTAGTGAGTTTATCTTGTTGTTGTTTAACTTGAGCATTTAAACCGCTTATTTGAGTTTCTAATGGTTTGATTTGTGCTTTGAGTTGCTCAACTTTCGTTGTCGATTGTTTAATTTGGGCGGTTAATTGATTTAATTGGTTTGTTTTACTACTCACATCAGCATTCACTTTTTTTAACTGAGTTTCTGCTGTATTTTTTTGTTTTACTAACTCCACTACTTTTGGATCAATTTTCTTTTGTAAATCAGCTAACTGAGCAGTTAAAGATTTAATTTGTCCTTCCAGCTGTGCTTTTTCTTTACTGCTAGCTTGTAAACTATTAGTTAAAGCATCACGCTCCTTTATTTTTGATTGTAAGTCCTGTTTTGCCTTAGTAATTTTACTTTGCAAATCTTTTATTTGATTATTTAATGCTACTGCTGTCTTCTCTTTCGCTGAAATCTCCTTATTTAATTGATTAATTTCAGCAATAAGTTGTTGCTTAGACAGGGTAGGAGAAGGTGATTTTTCCTGATTTTGTTCTGCAGCAAACACTGTATTCACTGCGATAACATTACTTATACATAATGCAAGTAAAGAAAATTTAATTGATTTTCTCATAATTTATCCTTAAAGGTTATAAATAAGACTCACACTATCAAATAGTGCACAAAAACATTACTATCTAAATATCAAACTCAATACAGCTAAATAGGTTGATAAGCTTTTCTCTAGCAATGGGTATGTTTATCAAAAAATCCAATATCAACTCACTATCAGTTATCATCAAATACACATTCATTTAATATGAAAACACTATATCTGATAATTTCATATTAAAATTTTTTGAAAAAACTTCCCTAGTCTAAAAAAAAAAACGCAATCGATTGCGTATTATTTTACATTTTTTTACAAATTATTTATTAATATAGATAAGATAGGTTTCAAAAATGAAAATTAAGAAAAATAGCAGGTATAAAAAGACCATCAAAATAATTCAGAAAATAAAAAAATCAGCCAACGATTTACGCCAGCTGATTTCTTTTAATAATAAAAGATAATGAATGATTAGTTTTGGGTTGCTTGAATTGCGGTTAAGGCAATGGTGTAAACAATATCATCCACTAATGCACCGCGGGATAGGTCATTTACCGGTTTACGCATACCTTGAAGCATCGGTCCAATAGAGATTAAATCTGCTGAACGTTGCACTGCTTTATAGGTGGTGTTACCGGTATTCAAATCAGGGAAGATAAAGACTGTCGCTTTACCCGCTACTGGTGAATTTGGTGCTTTAGAACGTGCCACATCTTCCATCACAGCGGCATCATATTGTAATGGGCCGTCAATGATAAGATCTGGACGTTTCTCTTTCGCTAAACGAGTCGCTTCTTTTACTTTATCAACATCCGCACCTTTGCCTGATGTGCCTGTTGAGTACGAGATCATTGCTACGCGTGGCTCAATACCAAACGCTTTCGCAGAATCTGCTGATTGAATCGCAATTTCAGATAACTCTTCTGCTGTTGGATTTGGGTTAATAGCACAATCCCCATAAACAAGGACTTGATCCGGCAATAACATAAAGAACACAGAAGAAACTAATGAACTACCCGGCGCAGTTTTAATTAACTGAAGTGGTGGACGAATAGTATTCGCAGTAGTATGTACCGCTCCTGAAACTAAGCCGTCAACTTCATTTGCTTCAAGCATCATTGTACCCAGCACAACGGTATCTTCGAGCTGTTCACGCGCCAAGACTTCTGTCATACCTTTGTTTTTACGCAACTCTACTAAACGAGCCACATAATTTTCACGCACATCGGCAGGATTAATAATGGTAATACCTTTACCAAGCTGTACGCCTTGTGCTTCGGCAACACGTGCAACGGAAGTCGGATCTGCCAACAACACACATTCCGCAATGCCACGTTCCGCACAAAGTGCTGCAGCTTTAACGGTGCGAGGTTCATCTCCTTCAGGCAATACAATACGTTTTTTCGCATTACGCGCCAATTCAGTTAATTGGAAACGGAATGCCGGTGGTGATAAACGATGAACTTTAGAAGTTGTTTCCACTAAAGATTCAATCAACTCTTTATTGAACTGTTGTGCCATATAATCTTTGATAGCTTCGATACGTTCTTTATCATCAATCGGCACTTCAAGATTGAAACTCTGCAAACTTAATGCAGTTTGCCAAGTTGTACCTTCAACACGGAAAATTGGTAATCCGGTTTCAAAAGCACGTTCACATAACTTAGCCACATTGTTATCTAGACGATATCCGCCAGTTAATAACATTGCTCCAATTTCAACGCCATTCATTGCCGCCAAAGCAATCGCTACAACTACATCAGGGCGATCAGCAGAAGTTACCATTAAATTTCCAGCTTTAAGATGTTCAATCACGTGCGGTAAACTTCTAGCACAAAACGTAATACCACGAATACGACGTTTATTAATTTCACCCTCTTTTAAAATGGATGCGCCTAAATGGCGAGCGATGTCGATTGCACGGCTGGCAACCAATTCCGGATTCCAATCAATGCAAGCAAGCACACGAATTGGGCTTTTTTCAAACAATTTATAAACGGTATTGGCATTAAGATGGCTGTGTTGGAAAGAATCGAAAATCTCAGCCAAATCTAAACGGGTGCGTCCACTTTCATCTGTCGGCGCATTGAATTTATTAATGACCACACCCAATAAATTCGGGTTATTTTTACCACCGAAAAGAGAGGCTGCCGCTTCAACACGTTCTTTTAATTCCACCGGAGTATCGGTTGCCGGTGCAGTAACTAAAATAATTTCCGCATCCAATGCCTGCGCAATACGATAGTTAATACTGTTGGCATAAGAGTTTTTGCGAGTTGGAATTAAGCCCTCAACCACAACAATTTCATTGTTTCTTGCTAAGATTTGATGACGTTCAACAATTTTTTCCAACAATACATCGGTTTGATTCTGTCCGATCATATTTTCCGCTTCACTTAATAAAAATGTTTTTGCGGTATCGATTGTCGGGCTTTGATAAAGAATAGACGTGGTTCTATCTAAAGTATCTTCTCCACTAATAGGTTGTGAGATCGGCTTCATAAAGCCAATTTTTGCCCCTTTTTGCTCAAGGGCTTGGATTAAACCTAAACTGACACTGGTCAAGCCAACGCCGGTACTGATTGGAATCAGGATAATAGTTCTTGACATAATAACCTTCTTACTCAGGAATAAAAAACAAACTGCCGATAATTTATCGGCAGTTCAGAAAAACAATTATTTGACGCAAAGACGTGCTGTATCTTGTGCAATTACTAATTCTTCGTTTGTCGGAATTACAATAGCAATAGGTGAATCTTCAGTAGTAATCACACCTTCGTTACCAAAACGCGCAGCAAGATTACGTTCTTTATCAACTTTATAACCAAAAGTTTTTAAATGCGCTAAAGTTAATTCACGAACGTGTGCGGAATTTTCACCAATACCACCAGTAAATACAATCGCATCAATCGGTTCACCCACAGCAACCATATAGCTACCGATATATTTTGCTAAACGATAGCAGAAAACGTCTAAAGCACGTTTTGCCGCTTCTTCTTTATCGTAATTATCTTCCGCATAACGGCAATCACTGCTGACTTCGGTTAAGCCTAATAAACCGGATTTTTTGGTCAGAGTAAGCTCAATTTCATCCATACTCATTCCCAATGTTTTTGACATAAAGAATGTGACCGCCGGATCAACATCACCGCAACGTGTTCCCATAACTAAACCTTCTAACGGTGTTAATCCCATTGAGGTATCAACACATTTGCCGTGACGGATTGCAGAAACTGATGCGCCATTACCTAAATGGCAAGTAATCGCATTAATTTTATCTTCAGCAATATTAAGGCGTTTCGCTGCTTCTTTAGTTACATAATAGTGGCTGGTGCCGTGTGCACCATAGCGGCGAACACCGTGTTCTTTATACATTGAATATGGCAATGCGTATAAGAATGCTTCTTCAGGGATAGTTTGGTGGAAGGCAGTATCAAACACGACAACATTTTTATCTTTCAATTCAGGGAACATTTTGAAAGACTCTTCAATTCCGATTAAGTGCGCAGGATTGTGTAACGGTGCAAATTGAATTGCTTCACGAATACCTTCAATAACGCTTTCATCAACAATAGTTGACGCTGTAAAACGTTCACCACCGTGTACGATACGATGTCCGATTGCGGCGATATTCTCTTTTAAAGACGGATCTAATGGGAAAATATGTTTCACGATAAAATCAAGTGCTTCACTATGCGCTGCACCTGCACCTAATTCAGCATTCCCTTTTTCACCGTGCAATTTCCATTTAATACGTGCATCAGGCAAATGGAATGCTTCGGCAAGACCGGATAACTTCTCTTCTCCGCTTTCAGGATTTAAAATAGCGAATTTTAATGATGAACTTCCACAGTTAAGAATAAGAATAAGATTTTGCGTCATTGAAATAACCTATCTTGTTGAATTAAGAGTAATCTGTTTGAATAAACAGGATGATAAATTTTGTGGCGATAGGATACACTGTTATGCGTAAAAAATAAATTTCAAAGCGAATAAAATCAAAATTTTTTTAATTTTTCAAAAAAAGTGTAACCTATTTGGGTCAGATTGGTTAAAAAAATAGGATTAATTTATGTTCAATATGCTAAAACAAGGTGTTAATTATGCTGCAATGTGGCAAGAAATCAGTCATATCAAAAAACTGCAAATGATCTTCCCGGAACCTAGAATTATTAAAGCGACAAAATTTTCTCAACAATTATTAATGCCCTTGTTATTGTTAACCCTTGCCTGGCAATATTTTGTCATCGGTTATCATATTGCTTCGTTCGCCAGTACCATTTTGACGATTATTTTTATCATCTCGTTGCCTTTACAAGGTTTTTATTGGTTAGGAAAACGTTCGTTAACGCCATTAAACGAAGGCACCTTGGCGTGGTACTTTAAGATCTATCAAAAATTGAGTTTACAGAAAGCCTTACCGGCAATGGAAACACAACCCACATTTAATGACTTGGTTCGCTTATTGCAACTTGCCGATAAAACGTTAGATCAGGATTTTTGGGAGGAAATTTAATCAAAAAAGAAAGGGAATAACGACTTATTCCCATCTATGCACTGCTTGTTGGTCAGATTCTCTGCTATCCAGCCAACGATCACCGTTTTTTGTCGTCTCTTTTTTCCAAAACGGTGCTTTGGTTTTTAAAAAATCCATAATAAATTCATTGGCTTGATAAGCACTGCCACGATGGGCGGAGCTGACCGCCACCGCTACGATTTCATCACCGGTATATAATTGTCCGACCCGATGTACGATATAAATACGCTGTAATTGCCAGCGTTGTGCTGCCTGTTCAGCAATTTCTCGGAGTGCCTTTTCCGTCATTGCCGGATAATGCTCAAGATATAAACCGGAAACATTGTCACCTAAATTCATATCCCGCACTTTACCGACAAAAATGACTGTCGCCCCACTCTCTGCAGACGCAGAAGTCCATTGATAAATAGCATTTTGATCAAATGGCTCAGTCTGCACGCTAATTTCAATTTCCGCCATTTTAACCTCCGGTCACCGGTGGGAAAAAGGCAACTTCATCTCCTGCTTGCAATGGTGTAGATAACGGCACAATTGATTGATTCACCGCTACCAAAATGCGCCCGGAATTTAAGGCTAATGCCCAACGTTCACCTTTTTCTGATAATGCTTGGCGTAATGCTTCGGCATCTGCATATTTCGCTTCAACTTCGATCGCAGACTTGCCGATTAACTCTCTTGTTTGCGCAAAAAAGACAACTTTAATCATTCCGCCTCCGCTTTAAAATGACCCGATTTACCGCCCAGTTTTTCCAATAAACGAATACCGTCAATTTTCATATCTTTTTGCACCGCTTTACACATATCATAAATGGTCAAAGCCGCTACAGACACCGCAGTCAATGCCTCCATTTCTACGCCGGTTTTTGCGGTCAACTTGCAATAACTTTCAATACGAATGCGATTGTGTTCCGGTTCGGCAAAAAGTGAAACTTCCACTTTGCTCAATAACAACGGATGACATAACGGAATTAATTCCCACGTCCGTTTTGCTGCCTGAATACCGGCAATCCTTGCAGTCGCAAAAACATCACCTTTATGATGTTTCCCCTCTATAATCATCGCTAATGTTTCCGCTGCCATTAACACGTACCCTTCGGCTCGTGCTTCACGTACGGTGTCCGCCTTGGCAGAAACATCCACCATATTCGCTTCACCGGATTGATTAATATGCGTAAATTGACTCATATTGTTCCCATTAAATTCAAAATTAACCGCCGATCGAGGCAAGATGCTGTCTGACGCCACTATCACCTTGATGCAAAAAGTGATGTTCTCGTTTGCCTTGCAAGGCAGTGATCAAACGTTGTTGCAATTCAGTCTGTTGCTCATCATTTTGTAACCAAGGACGAATATCAATGCCCTCTTCGCCAAACAGACAAAGATGCAGTTTCCCTTTTGCAGAAACCCTTAAACGATTACAGCTGGCACAAAAATCTTTTTCATACGGCATTATTAATCCGATTTCACCAACATAGTCCGGATGCTTGAACACTTGTGCCGGGCCATCAGTATAATGTTTTTGCTGTAATTGCCAGCCCGAAGCCAATAAACGCTGCTTTAACACCGCACCGGATAAATGATGTTGGTGAAAAAAAGCATCCATTTCGCCGGTTTGCATTAATTCGATAAAACGCATTTGAATCGGTTGATGTTTAATCCACGCCAAAAATGAATTAAAACCGTGATCATTTAAATTTTTCATCAACACTGCATTTACTTTGATTTTTTCATAACCGACTGCAAACGCACGTTCGATACCTTTGAGAATATCGTGCAATTTATTCTCTCCGGTAATCAGATGAAAAAGACGCGGATCTAAGCTGTCCACACTGACATTAATTGAATCAATGCCGGCTTGCTTCCAACTCGCTACCTCTTTTGCCATACGGTAACCGTTAGTGGTTAAAGCAATTTTCTTGATCGATTGTTGACGGCGAATCGCCTCCACCACTGCAAGAAAGTCTTTTCTTAATGTCGGCTCTCCACCGGTAATCCGCACTTTTTCCGTGCCTAATTCGGCAAAAGCACTCACAAGACGCGCTATTTCATCAACACTCAGGAACATCTGTTTGTTGCTTGGCGGCTGATAGCCATTCGGCAAACAGTAATTACATTTGAAATTACAGACATCTGTAATAGAAAGACGAAGATAAAAATATTGACGGTTGAATGCGTCAATCAATCGATCTTCGGATGATGTAAACATTTTGATAAGTTGTTGCATAGACACCTTTCTAAATACGAGAGGATAGATCGTTTCCCATCTATCCTTGAACACATTGTGTTGGCATAGCCACCATATCTTACGACTTAGGTAAACTAGCTCGGAGTATGCTAAAAAATTGCTTTTATTGTATTACACTGTTCGGCAGTTGCAATAACCTGTTGCCGTTATTTCACGCAACTATTTTGCTCTTGCCACCCATTTGCCGTCAATATAATCAGCCATCCATTTGGTCGCCTTACCCTCTTTCTCAGAGTTAACATATTGGCGTTTCTCTTTACGGCTAAAACGAATCACCGTCGGATTACCTTCCGGATCTTGCTGCGGTGCATCGGCTAAATACTGCAGTTTTTCCGGCAAACGATCACGATATTGTGCCAATTCCGACACTTTTGCCGGACGAGTTTCCCGAGATTTCGGGAAATTATGCGCCGACATAAAGACACCACTGGCACCGTCACGCAAGACAAAATAGGCATCCGATTTTTCACATTTTAATTCAGGGAACGGTATTGGATCCTCTTTTGGCGGTGCAACTTCACCGTTTTTTAAGATCTTACGAGTATTATCGCATTGTGTGCACGCCATATATTTACCGAAACGGCCTAATTTTAAATGCATATCCGCACCGCATTTATCACACTCAACGACCGGCCCATCATACCCTTTAATTTTAAACTGCCCCTCTTCAACTACATAGCCGTCACAATTCGGGTTATTACCACAAATATGCAATTTACGGTGCGCATCGATTAAATAACTGTCCATTGCCGTACCGCATTTCGGACAACGTTTACGTTCCATTAACGCTTTGGTTTCTGAATTATCATCAAGCACATTTAACAATTCCGCTTCCGGAATTAAATTAATTGTGGTTTTACAACGCTCTTTTGGCGGCAAAGCATAGCCTGTACAACCTAAAAATACGCCGGTGCTAGCAGTACGGATCGCCATTGGACGACCACAACTTGGGCAAGGAATATTGGTTTCAACCAAATGATTCGGTTTCATTCCCCCTTCCAATTCATCCAATTCTGCTTGTGAAAGTTTAGTTGAGAAATCAGCAAAGAATTGATTTAACTGCTGTTTCCAATCTGTTTTTCCTGCTGCAATTTGATCCAATACGTCTTCCATATTGGCTGTAAAATCATAATTCATTAGATCAGGGAAAGATTCATTAAGGCGATCGGTAACAATTTCTCCCATTTTTTCTGCATAAAAGCGGCGATTTTCTGTGCGTACATAACCACGATCCTGAATAGT
The DNA here is from genome assembly GCF_000379785.1 of Gallibacterium anatis DSM 16844 = F 149. Lineage (GTDB taxonomy): Bacteria > Pseudomonadota > Gammaproteobacteria > Enterobacterales > Pasteurellaceae > Gallibacterium > Gallibacterium anatis. The sequence continues at coordinate 63,376 of NZ_KB903704.1, forward strand.
CGAAATAATCGAGGCATAAGTTGATGGACGCCCTATCCCCCGTTTTTCCAGCTCTTTGACTAATGCTGCTTCAGTATAACGTGCTGGCGGTTTAGTGAAATGCTGGCTTGGTATTACTTGCGAGAGTGTTAACTCTTCACCTTTTTTCACCTCTGGCAAAACACGATCTTCCGCATTTTTACCAATTGGCGGCAATACTTTTGTCCAACCATCAAAACGCAATACTCGCCCTTTAACTTTCAAGGTGTAATCATCTGCTGTCGCCGTTACTATTGTAGAATCATAATTCGCCGCCGTCATTTGGCACGCCAAAAATTGACGCCAAATTAAATCATAAAGACGAATTGCATCTTTTTCCATTCCTTGTAAATCATCCGCTTTTAGCTGAATATCGGAAGGACGAATTGCTTCGTGTGCCTCTTGTGCATTTTCTTTACTAGAATAATAATTCGGCTTTTCCGGTAAATACGCAGTACTGAAATTATCGGAAATATATGCTCTTGCCATCGTCAATGCATCCTGACTCAAATTAGTCGAGTCGGTACGCATATAGGTAATATAACCGGCTTCGTATAAACGTTGTGCCAACAACATGGTTTTCTTCACGCCAAACCCTAAACGAGTGCTGGCGGTTTGTTGCAATGTCGAGGTAATAAAGGGGGCTTTAGCGCGTGATTGAGTCGGTTTTGTTTCAACTTCAGTGACAATGTAACGTGAATTTTTTAAGGTTTCTGTTGCTTTGTCGGCACCTTGTTTATCTTTTATTTGCAATGGTTTGGATTGATAATGCGTTACTTCAAAAGGCAATAACTGCTGCTCCGCATTTTTTGTTTCCACTGCGATTTGCCAATACTCTTCCGGTTGAAACGCTTTAATTTCTCGCTCACGCTCTACCAACAATTTTACTGCTACTGATTGCACACGTCCGGCAGACAAACCTCGTGCCACCTTTTTCCACAACAACGGTGACACCATAAAACCCACTACGCGATCCAGAAAACGGCGAGTTTGTTGTGCATTTACACGATCCATATTGAGTTGTTCCGGATGACTGAATGCCTGTGTAATCGCATTCTTCGTAATTTCATTGAAAACAACGCGGCTAAAGCGCTCATCTTCACCACCGATCACTTCGCGCAAATGCCACGCGATCGCTTCTCCTTCTCTATCCAAGTCGGTTGCGAGATAAATATGATCAGATTTTTTCGCTAAAGATTTTAATTCACTGACAACCTTTTCTTTGTCCGGAAGAATTTGATAATTTGCTTTCCAATTATGATAAGGGTCAATGCCCATACGTTTCACTAACGCATCGCGCTCTTTCTTTTGTTTAATTTTAGCTTTTTCTTCCGCACTTAATCCTTTTGTGGAAACTGGCTTCGCTTTCTCACCATTGCCACTGCCGGAAGTCGGCAAATCACGAATATGGCCGACACTTGATTTAACAATATAGCTGTTGCCTAAATATTTATTAATGGTTTTAGCCTTGGCAGGTGATTCCACAATAACTAACGACTTACCCATAATTAAACCTAATAAATTCCTCTTATAAAAAACAGACAACTTCTCGTCGCATCAACAGACATTTTTGTCATTTGCTGTGCTGCTGTTATAACCAGTTGATGTGGCGTAGAAGAAAAATTTAGTTGGCAACAATAACAGCAAAAATTGAAGATAACAAGACAAAGCCAACTAAAATCAATAAACTTCATCTCATTTCAGCAAAAAAATAAATTTTCTGATACGATAAACGCCACTCAAAAAAGTGAAATAAGAGAAGAAGTTATGAAAGATGCCATTATCATCACCGGTGCCGGTCGGCGTGTCGGCTATGTTTTAGCACAGCATTTCGCCCAAAAGGGGGAAAATGTCGTGATCTCTTATCGGCACACTTATCATCAGCTGACTCAACTGCCGAAGAGTGTGTTACAACTACAAGCTGACTTTTCTGAATTGAATAATATTGAACGCTTTGTATCACAGATAAAAACACATTGCGAATCCGTTAAAGCCGTTATTCATAATGCCTCTGCTTGGCAAGCGGAGCAAAACGCAGATATTTTGCAAGATAGCCGGTTATTTCAAGCTTTAATACGTATTCACGCTGAATTGCCTTATCTGCTAAATCGTCAACTCTTTCCTTTATTACACGCATCAGCGCAACAACGTCAAGCAACATCAGACATCATTCATATTACCGATTTTGTCGCTTACAAAGGAAGCCAAAAACATCTTGCCTATGCTGCCAGCAAAGCCGCATTAGAAAATTTGACCCTCTCTTTTGCAGCACAATATGCACCGCTAGTAAAAGTGAACAGCATTGCCCCTTCTTTAATTATGTTTAATGAAAATGATAGCGCAGAATATCAGCAAAAAGCATTGCAAAAATCAGTAATGCAAAAAATCGGCGGTTATGAAGAGATGATTAAAGCGGTCGAATACCTCTTTTCAAGCCAATATATTACCGGAGAAACCATTAAAATAACCGGCGGCAGGCATTTAAAATAGCTTTAATAAATAAGAATAAATCTTGATTGAAATAATTTATTATTTAACAAATAAGAATTATTCTTGTTGTTTATCTAAAATAATAAAAAATATTTTATTTTTATTAAATAAATCGCTAAACTACAGCGGAATTATTTATCAGAGGAATTAAGTATGTTAAAACCAGCAATGATTGAAAAACTTAATCAACAAATTAATTTGGAATTCTATTCTTCCAATCTTTATTTACAGATGAGTGCGTGGTGCAATGAACACGGTTATGAAGGTGCTGCTGCATTTTTATTGCGTCACGCTGACGAAGAATTACAACATATGCAAAAATTATTTGCCTATGTCAGTGAAACCGGTGCATTACCGATTTTAGGTGAAATTGCTACCCCGCAACACGAATTTTCATCATTAAAACAGTTGTTCACACTCGTTCTTGAACACGAGCAATTAATTACACAAAAAATCAATCAGCTGGTTGATGAGAGCTTCGTTGAGAAGGATTATTCTACTTTTAATTTCTTGCAATGGTATGTTTCTGAACAACACGAAGAAGAAACACTGTTTAAACGAATCCTTGCTAAATTTGATCTTGCCGGCGAAGATCAACGCGGGCTTTATTTTGTCGATAAAGAGTTGGCATCATTATAATCAGGAGAATTTAATATGTTATCGCAAAAAATTATTAATATGCTTAATGCGCAAATGAATTTGGAATTTTATTCTTCTAATCTTTATCTACAAATGAGTGCGTGGTGTACCTACCACGGTTTTAATGGCGCAGCAAAATTTTTACATACGCACGCTGATGAAGAGTTACAGCATATGCGTAAATTATTCACTTACCTCAATGAAACCGGTTCTAGTGCGCGAATTGAAAAAATCTCGGCAGTACAGAATGAATTTGCTTCATTGAAAGAGGTTTTTGAGCTGGCGTATCAACACGAAAAACTTATTACCGCTAAAATTAATGAGCTGGTTTCTGCCACTTTTGAAGAAAAAGATTACTCCTCTTTTAATTTCCTACAGTGGTATGTTTCTGAACAACATCAGGAAGAAACTTTGTTTAATGGTATTTTAGATAAACTTAATTTATTGGGTACAGATAATAAAGGTTTATACCATTTTGATAAATATTTAGCGAATTCTGTTGTTGCTTAATGAAAAACAAAAAATAGCAGTTTAATTCTTAATTAACTGCTATTTTTTTCTGCTTTTTTATTGAGAAATTGTTTCTGTTGTTTCAGTATGCTGTGATTGTGGTTGATAATGACAGCTGCGATATAAAAAGGCACTGACTAAAATTGCCAACATCACTAAAATTTGGATTAATCTCTTTTTTGTCAACTTTTCTGCCGCCATAAAATATTTACCTCAAAAGATGTATTTTACACTTCTTAATAATTTTGTTTTATGATACCATTTATTGCGTTAGATCAAAATTTTTTCAGATAGCAAAATCATAGATTTCACTATCGTTGTCAGTTATGAGGTATCCGTAGATGAAAGGATTAATCGATAATCGCGTTGGACGCAGAATTCAATCCGGTGGTTGCGCCATCCACTGTCAGGATTGCAGTATTAGCCAGTTGTGCATTCCGTTTACGCTTAACGAACACGAACTGGATCAATTAGATAACATCATTGAACGTAAAAAACCTATCCAAAAATCTCAAATTCTCTTCAAAGCAGGTGACGAATTAAAATCGCTGTACGCTATCCGTTCAGGCACCATTAAAACTTATACCATCAGTGAAAACGGTGAAGAACAAATTACATCATTCCACTTACCGGGTGATTTGGTCGGCTTTGATGCTATTCACAGTATGCATCACCCTAGTTTTGCTCAAGCCCTTGAAACCTCAATGGTGTGTGAAATTCCTTTTGATGTATTAGATGATTTGGCAGGTAAAATGCCGAAATTACGCCAACAAATTATTCGTTTAATGAGTAATGAAATTTTAAGCGATCAAGAAATGATTTTATTGCTCTCAAAAATGAATGCTGAAGAGAAATTAGCTGCCTTTATTTATAATCTTTCCAAACGCTACTCTGCTCGTGGTTTCTCCGCAAGAGAATTCCGTTTAACAATGACGCGTGGCGATATTGGCAATTATCTTGGTTTAACCGTTGAAACCATCAGTCGTTTACTCGGTCGCTTCCAAAAAAGTGGTATGTTGGCAGTGCAGGGTAAATACATTACCATCAATGATATGCCGGCATTGGTTGAGTTAGCCGGTTCTACCAAAGTTAAATTGAGATTAGCAATTTAATGATTTAATCCCAAGTAATAGCTTGCTTTCGATAATGACCTCCTTATAATAAAACAAACTACATAATAAGGAGGTTTTATGTACTTCAATAATATCCTTGTGGTCATTGATCCGGAAAATGAAAAGCAAGCTGCTCTTGAACGTGCTTTACATTTGATCAAACAACAAAACAGTTCTCAACCTGTTAATCTCACCGCATTTCTTGCCATTTATAATTTATCTTATGCCGTCAGCGTGACACACTCCTCTAGCGAACGTGAAGAGATGATTGCTGCCGTTATTGCAGAGAAAAAAGCGTGGTTACAGGATATTCTGGCTCAATATGATTTATCCAACACCCAGTTCAAAATCGAAGTGGTCTGGGAAAGCAATGAGGCTGATGCCATTGAAAAAGAGATTGTAAAACATCATCACGATTTAGTGGTGAAATTTACCCACCAAGAAGATGATCTCTCTTCATTAATTTTTACACCGACTGACTGGCAATTATTACGTAAATCCTCTTGTCCGATTCTGATGGTTAAGGATGGAGACTGGAAACATCAACGACGTATTTTAGTCGCCGTCAATGTTTCCGACGACGAACCTTACCACGATGATTTCAATAAGCAACTGGTGGGTTTAAGTATGAGTTTGGCACAAAGCTTAGATCGCGGCAATATTCATCTTGTAAGTGCCTATCCTAGTGCGCCGGTCGGCATTACACTCGACTTACCGGAATTCAGCGTGCCGGATTATGGCAATAGCATTCGCGGTCAGCACCTGATCAATATGAAAGCTTTACGCCAACATTTTGGTATTGCCGAAGACCATACCCACGTTTATGAAGGCTTGCCGGAAGAGGTTATTCCTAAAGTCGCACAGGATATAGGTGCTGAACTGGTTGTGTTGGGAACTATCGGTCGTACCGGACTTTCTGCCGTATTATTGGGCAACACCGCCGAACACGTTATCAGTCAGTTAAACTGTAATTTATTGGCGATTAAACCGTCTAAAGATTTAATCACTGATGATGAATAAAGGCTTTTCTCAAATATCTATGTTCAGATTTCGAGAAGATAGGTATTTAAACAAAAAAAGTGTTGGAACTTACCAACACTTTTTTAATATTGTTATTCGTGAAATCTAGTTTTACTTCCCTTCAAACCAGACTTTTTCCGCTTTAATATCAATTACCTCTTTTTCAGCGTTTTTGGCAAAAGACTTCGATAGAAGCCATATCGCTGATGACACGGCAATTCCCAATAGGCTGACAATAAAAAATAACACAATAATCGTGATATCAATCACGCTCAAGACTGCATTTTGTAATGCTGCGAATAAATTCTGCATCATAATATTCTCCTTTTAAAAGCGAGGCAGATTTCCTCAACACCCACAGTTTAGAGATGCCAAATTAGATAAAAATTGGGGCTGAAGTAGATTAGCGTTAAATCTGACACCATTTCCGCAGGATTTTGAGCTGTTGAGATGGTGTCCCATAGTTGAAACGAAACTCACATTCTTTCAAAAAAAGAGGGAAAGATTTTCGATCAATTCCATTATACTTTCTTAGCACACGCTTTGCTTGATTCCAAAAATTCTCTATCCCATTAATGTGATTTCGCCGCTCAGCAAAATGAGTACTGTGGTTAATTCTATAGTGCGTAAACTCACTAACATCTAGCACATCATAGCTATGAT
>NZ_KB903705.1 GCF_000379785.1 Gallibacterium anatis DSM 16844 = F 149
AATCCAACGCCTTAATGTGCGTTTAGACACGGTAAATGTACGACAGGTTAAAGAAAGACTTTCCTCGTGTTGAAAGTAGAAATCTACCACTTGTTGTTTAAATGTTTGGTTATATTTAGTCATAAAAAATCTGCACCTTTGTATGTTGTTGGATAATAAGTCCAACTTTTGGGGTGCAGATCACAATCGTGCGTGGTTGTTCGTGAATGGAACTTTCAAATTGAGGCAGAATTCTGACAATTTCACCTTTTTTTAAACTTTCATAAACTACCCAATCCGGCAATAACGCCAGTCCTAACCCTTGAATACAGGCGGTTTGAATCACCTCTTTGTGATTTGTCGTTAAAGCCACAGGGATATGATATTGTTGCCACTGATCATTCTGTTTAATTAACCATCGATCTTGAATGTATCGGTAATGTGGATGTGATGCGTTCGGCATTAGAGTGTTGTCATAAAGGTTGGGGCGAAAGCATTATTATCGGTGTTGCGCCTGCCGGTGCGGAGATTCGTACCCGTCCATTCCAATTGGTAACCGGTCGAGTTTGGCGCAGTTCTGCTTTCGGCGGTGTTAAAGGACGTTCCGAGTTGCCGGGAATTATCGATCAATATATGAAAGGTGAATTTGCATTAAGTGATTTTATTACCCATACAATGCCATTGGAACAAATCAATGAAGCATTTGAATTAATGCATCAAGGTAAATCTATTCGTACGGTGATCCATTATTAATGAAAACATTAACATTAATTTCTAAAAACAAAATGTTTGGCGGTTATCACGCGCGTTACCGCCATTTTTCTACCAGCACGCATTGTGAAATGACCTTTGCGCTTTATCTGCCGCCACAAGCGGAGAAACAGCAGGTGCCGGTGCTTTATTTTCTTTCCGGACTGACTTGTACGGATGAAAATTTTTCCACTAAAGCCGGGGCGCAGCGTTATGCCGCACAATACGGCATTGCGTTGGTTATGCCGGACACCTCACCGCGAGGCGAGGCGGTTGCAGATGATGCGGGTTATGATTTAGGGCAAGGTGCCGGTTTTTATCTCAATGCAACAGAACAACCGTGGGCAGCGCATTATCAGATGTACAGCTACATTGTGGATGAATTACCTGAATTGATTGAGGCGAATTTTCCGGTTACGGCTCGGCGTTCAATTTTTGGGCATAGTATGGGCGGACACGGTGCATTACAGATTGCATTAAAAAATCCGCAACGCTATCTTTCGGTGTCTGCTTTTGCGCCGATTGTTAATCCGAGCGATACCCCGTGGGGAGAAAAAGCTTTTCGAGCCTATTTAGGTGAAGATCGCAGCAAATGGCAGCAGTATGACAGCACCCAGCTGGTGAAAAAAGTGGAAAAAGCGATACCGATAATGATTGATCAAGGTGATGCTGATAATTTCTATCCGCAGGAGTTGCAGCCTGAGCAATTTGTTAAAGCAGCAACGGCCAATAATATTGAGGTCGATTTCACATTACAGCCAGGTTACGATCATAGCTATTTCTTTATTGCAACGTTCATCGAAAAACATTTTGCTTTCCATAAAAAGTTCTTATTGAGCTAATCAAAATTAAATGCCTGTTGATAAGCCTATCAATAGGCATTCCACTCAGGTTTTACATCAAAATATGTTAACTATCGTCTTGTTTGTGAAGTATTAACATCTTCTATTTGAGCAAAATTATTTGAGAATAATTCTCATCTAATGAAAAGAGAATTTATTAACTAAACCATAAATAAAATGATTAAAAATAAGATAAAGATTAATAAAAGAAGAAAGATGATAAAATTTATCAAAAAAATTTTGCCACTGTTGGTATTTTTTGGTATGTTCAAAACCCTCTTACAATAATAAAACAAACACAACATTAAGGAATCCATATGCTTTATAACAAAGATGAAGTTCGTGAGAACTGTGGCTTTGGCTTAATTGCCCATCTTGAAGGTGAGCAAAGCCATAAAGTTGTGCGTACAGCAATTTTAGGTTTATCCAGAATGCAGCATCGCGGTGCAGTGTTGTCCGATGGTAAAACCGGTGATGGCTGTGGTTTGCACTTGCAAATGCCGAAACGGTTTTTCCATTTTATTGCTGAAGAACAGGGATTTAAATTAAATAAAAATTTTGGTGTCGGACAGATCTTTTTCCCGACAGATCCGCAGTTGATCGAGCAATATCAAGCAATTATCAAAGAAGAATTAACTAAAGAAACGCTGACAATTACAGCTTGGCGTGATGTTGCGATTAATCCTGCCGTATTGGGATCTATTGCGGCGGCAAGTTTACCGGCAATTAAGCAGGTTTTTGTTAATGTGCCTGCCGGTTGGGGAATTAAGGATATGGAACGTCGCTTATTTATGGCGCGTCGTCGTATCGAAAACCGCATTGATCATCCTGATTTTTATATCTGTAGTTTTTCAAGCCAAATTATCATTTATAAAGGCTTATGTATTCCGAAAGATTTGCCGAAATTCTATCTTGATTTGGCTGATTTACGTATGGAAAGTGGGATTTGTTTATTCCATCAACGTTTTTCAACCAATACTTTACCAAAATGGAAATTGGCGCAGCCATTCCGTTATTTAGCACACAATGGTGAAATCAATACTATTTCCGGTAACCGTGCGTGGGCAAGAGCACGTGCTTATAAATATCACACTCCACTTATTCCTGATTTACAGACTATTGCACCTTTTGTGAATGAAACCGGATCAGACTCCAGTTCTTTAGACGATATGCTGGAATTGTTTGTGAACGGCGGTATGGATTTATTCCGTGCAATGCGTTTGCTTATTCCACCTGCGTGGCAGCATAATCCGGATATGGATGATGATTTGAGAGCATTCTATGACTTTAACTCAATGCATATGGAGCCTTGGGACGGTCCGGCAGGCATTGTATTGAGTGATGGTCGACAAGTTGCTTGTAACCTTGATCGTAACGGTTTGCGTCCGGCACGTTATGTCATCACACAGGATAAATTGATTACAATCGCCAGTGAGGTGGGGATTTGGGATTATGCACCGGATGAAGTCATTGAAAAAGGTCGTATCGGACCGGGAGAGTTGTTGGTCATCGATACCGAACACGGTAAATTAATTCATTCTCAAGAGATTGATAAAGAGTTGAAAGAACGTCATCCATACCGTGAATGGTTGAATCGTAATGTACACCGCTTAGTGCCGTTTGAAGAGATTGAAGATGATAAGGTTGGCAAAGCGGAATTTTCACCGCAACAGCTCCTTACTTATCAAAAACAGTTCGCCTATAACAAAGAAGAATTGGAAAGTTTATTACGTGTATTGGGAGAAAATGGTCAGGAAGCGGTCGGCTCAATGGGGGATGATACGCCGTTTGCGGTGTTGTCTACTCAGCCACGGGTGATTTATGACTATTTCCGTCAATATTTCGCACAGGTGACCAATCCGCCAATCGATCCGCTGCGTGAGGCACACGTGATGAGCTTGAATACCAGTATCGGTCAAGAGATGAGTGTTTTCTTTGAAACAGAAGGGATGTCTCATCGTGTGAATTTTAAATCGCCGGTCTTGCTTTATTCTGATATGCAGCAACTGCTTGGTCTATCACAGGAATATTACAAACACGAAATTTTGGATGCGACTTATGATCCGAAAGCGCTAGGTTTAAAACAGGCGATAGAAGCGTTGGCAGACAGAGCAGAGCAGGCAGCTCATAACGGCACGGTATTGCTGGTTTTATCGGATCGTGAAATTTCTCCATCTCGAGTGCCAATTCCGGCAGCATTGTCTGTTGGTGCGGTGCAACAACGCTTGGTTGAAAAAAATCTTCGTTGTGATGCCAATATTATTGTTGAAACCGGTTCTGCACGAAATCCTCATCATTTTGCGGTTTTATTAGGATTAGGGGCGACTGCGGTTTATCCATATCTTGCCTACGAAAGTTTAAGTGAAATGGTGGCAAGTGGGGCGATTACTAAACCGTTACGCACTGTTTTATTGAATTTCCGCAAGGGAATCGATAAAGGACTTTACAAAATTATCTCTAAAATGGGGATTTCAACCATTTCCTCTTATCGTTGCGCTCATTTGTTTGAAGCGGTCGGTTTTAATAAAGAGATTGTTGAATTGTGTTTTAAACGGATTACCTGTCGTATTGAAGGCGCTTCTTTTGCTGATTTGGATCAGGATATGCAGCGTTTGCAACGTGATGCGTGGCGTGCAAGCCAGGCATTGCCGACCGGCGGTTTGTTGAAGTATAAACCTGACGGTGAATATCACGCCTATAATCCGGATGTGGTGAACTATTTACAACAAGCGGTAAACAGTGGCGATTATCGGATTTATCAGAAATATGCCGACACGGTTAACCATCGTCCGGTGGCAACCATCCGTGATTTATTAAAATTAAATATTGATGAAAGCAAGTCGATTGCAGTTGATAAAGTTGAGCCGGCAGAAAATTTATATAAACGTTTTGATACGGCGGCAATGAGTATCGGTGCATTAAGTCCTGAAGCGCACGAAGCGTTGGCGACCGCAATGAATCGTCTTGGCGGTTATTCTAACTCAGGCGAAGGTGGTGAAGATCCGCGCCGTTACGGAACAGAAAAAGTTTCTCGTATTAAACAGGTAGCATCCGGTCGATTTGGGGTAACGCCGGCGTACTTAATGAGTGCGGATGTGATTCAGATTAAAGTTGCCCAAGGTGCGAAACCGGGTGAAGGCGGTCAATTACCGGGCGATAAAGTCACACCTTATATTGCGCAATTACGTTATGCAGTGCCGGGATCAACATTGATCTCGCCACCGCCGCATCACGATATTTATTCAATCGAAGATTTGGCGCAATTAATCTTTGACTTAAAACAGATTAATCCTAAAGCCTTGATCTCTGTGAAATTAGTTTCTTTACCGGGAGTTGGCACCATCGCAACCGGTGTGGCTAAAGCTTATGCCGATTTAATTACAATTGCCGGTTATGATGGTGGTACGGGAGCAAGTCCGTTATCCAGTGTGAAATATGCCGGTTCTCCTTGGGAATTAGGTTTGGCGGAAGCACAGCAGGCATTGGTAGAGAATAATCTTCGTCATAAAGTGCGTTTACAGGTTGACGGCGGATTGAAAACCGGTCTGGATGTGATTAAAGCTGCTATTTTGGGGGCGGAAAGCTTTGGTTTCGGTACCGGTCCGATGATTGCACTGGGTTGTCGTTACCTCAGAATTTGTCACTTAAATAACTGTGCAACCGGTATTGCAACACAGGATGAAAAATTGCGTAATGAGCATTATCACGGCTTGCCGGAAAAAGCGATGAATTACTTTAAATTTATTGCGCAGGATGTCCGTGAATGGTTAGCAAAATTAGGCGTTGAAAAATTAACGGATCTTATTGGACGTACTGATTTATTAACGGTGATTGAGGGAGAAACTGCAAAACAACGCGGTTTGGATTTAACGAAATTGCTTTATGCGCCGCAAGTGCCGGCGGGTAGTGCAAGATATTGCACGCAAAGTAATCCGCCAATGGATAAAGGATTATTGAATAAAGCGATTTTGAAAGAGGTCGGCGATGCGTTTGATTATAACGATGAACAACATTTGGATTTGACATTTGATGTGAATAATACCGATCGTTCTGTCGGCGCAACCTTATCCGGTATGATTGCAAATAAATATGGCAATAACGGTCACGCACGCAAGAAAGTGGATATTCGCTTAAACGGTACCGTCGGACAAAGTTTCGGCGTATGGTTGTCTGGCGGCGTAAGCCTATATTTGACCGGTGATGCCAATGATTATGTCGGTAAAGGTATGGCAGGCGGTAAAATTGTTATTCGTCCGCATACTGGGGTAAGTTTTAAACCTGAATTATCAACTATTGCCGGTAATACGTGCCTTTATGGTGCAACAGGAGGAAGTTTATTTGCCTCCGGTCGTGTCGGTGAACGTTTTGCAGTGCGTAACTCTGGCGCAACTGCGGTGGTTGAAGGCATTGGGGATAATGGCTGTGAATATATGACTGGTGGCGTGGTCTGTGTGCTGGGTAAAACTGGTATTAATTTTGGTGCAGGTATGACGGGGGGTTTTGCCTATGTGCTTGATGTTGATGGTAAATTCCGTAGTCGTATTAATCCTGAATTAGTGGAAGGATTATCGATTGTCGAGTTGCCTATTTATCAGGAACATTTGCGCGGATTATTGGTGCATCATCACGATGAAACCCATAGCCCGTTAGCGGAACGCATTTTGAATAATTGGGGTGATTATGCTGATAAATTTGTATTGGTGAAACCAAAAGCAAATGATCTCAATGCGTTATTAGGGCATCAACGCCGCACCGTCAATGAACTTGGTGTGGTAACACAGTAATTTTCCATCGTCCGGGAGAAATCCCGGGCGCTCTCAGACAAATAAAAGGAAAAAACAATGAGCCAGCAAGGAAATATTTATCAGTTTATTGATTTACCTAGGATTGACCCTCAGAAAAAATCGTTAGAACAGCGTAAAACAAAGTTTATTGAAATTTATCAAATTTTTGATGAAGCGCAGGCAAAAGCACAAGCAGATCGCTGTTTAGCTTGCGGTAATCCATATTGCCAACATCGTTGTCCGTTACATAATAATATTCCGGATTGGTTAAAATTAACCTATGAAGGGCGCATTATTGAGGCGGCGGAATTGGCGCACGAAACCAATACTTTACCTGAAGTGTGCGGTCGAGTTTGTCCGCAGGATCGTTTGTGTGAAGGCTCTTGCACATTAAATGCCGAATTTGGTGCGGTAACCATTGGTAATATTGAAAAATATATCACTGAAACGGCATTTGAAATGGGTTGGCGGCCTAAAGTCAAAAATGTTGAAAAAAGCGGAAAACGTGTAGCGGTCATTGGTGCCGGTCCGGCAGGATTAGGCTGTGCGGAACAGCTGATTAGAAACGGTGTTGATGTTACTGTTTATGAGCGTCAGACAGAGATCGGCGGTTTGCTTACTTACGGTATTCCAGCCTTTAAACTTGAAAAAGAGGTGATGAAACGCCGTCGTGAAATTTTCACAGAGATGGGCATTGAGTTTAAATTAGGCGTCAATATTGGTGAAGATATTCAGTTATCCGAGATTGTTGCGCAGTATGATGCCGTTTTCCTTGGCGTAGGAACTTATCAAGGAATGAAAGCCAATATTCCGAATGAAGATGCGGAAGGCGTTTATTCCGCCTTGCCTTTTTTAATTGCCAATACGCAACAGTTATTAGGGCAAAATCCGGATAATTATGTTTCGATGGCAGGGAAACGTGTGGTCGTGCTGGGTGGTGGCGACACCGCAATGGACTGTGTTCGTACTTCTGTGCGTCAACAGGCGGCTGAGGTGACCTGTGTATATCGTCGAGATCAAGCCAATATGCCGGGAAGCCGTAAAGAGTTTGTGAATGCAAAAGAAGAGGGCGTGCAGTTCCAATTTAATGCTCAACCGGTGGCGATTGAAGCGGAACCGGTTGCCGTTCATACTGAAAATGGTCGTGTTACCGGCATTGAAGTGGTGGAAACCACAATGGGCGAACCGGATCAAAACGGTCGTCGTCGTGCGGAAATTGTTGAAGGCAGTGAGCATATTATCCCTTGCGATGCCGTCATTGTTGCTTTCGGTTTTGCGCCACATCAGATGCCGTTTCTTGCGGATGTCGGTGTGACTACCGATGCTCGAGGTCGTATTGAAGCAAAAGGTGAATTTAAACAACAAACCGCTAATCCGAAAGTATTTGCCGGTGGCGATGTCACCCGAGGTTCTGATTTGGTTGTTACCGCAATAGCGGAGGGCAGAGAGGCTGCCAAAGGCATTTTAGATTATTTCGGTATTTAAATAGCCTAATCGCACAGACAACATTATCTGCACTTCAAGTTTTCTTGAAGTGCAGATTTTTTTGTGCCTGAAAAATTATTCATTGTCAGTGGCGCTGTTAGCTACGTTTCAATGCATATCGCACCAGATCAAGCGTGTTATAGTTTCTATTATTTTAAAAGATTAAGTCTATTGATTTTTATGTTATTGATTTTTAAAAATAATTAATAATATTTATTATTAACCTATTGATTTAATACAAGTATCCTTTTTGATAGCAAATATATAATGCTTCAGTCTCATTTTTATCGTGAAAATGAAGACATTACACTATCAGGGAGAACATATTATGAGTGAAAAATTTAAGGGAAAATGCCCGGTAACCCATCTCACAACCGATTTCGGTGCGCCGGTGGTGGATAACCAAAACAGTTTAACCGCAGGCCCTCGAGGTCCATTATTGGCACAGGATGTCTGGTTACAGGAAAAATTAGCTAATTTTGTTAGAGAAGTGATTCCAGAGCGCCGTATGCACGCTAAAGGCTCCGGTGCATTCGGTACTTTCACGGTAACACACGATATTACCAAGTATACTCGCGCTAAAATTTTTAGTGAGATTGGTAAAAAAACAGAAATGTTTGCCCGTTTTACAACAGTGGCAGGCGAACGTGGAGCGGCGGATGCAGAACGTGATATTCGTGGTTTCGCCTTAAAATTTTACACTGAAGAAGGAAACTGGGATTTAGTCGGCAATAATACGCCGGTCTTTTTTATTCGTGATCCGCGTAAGTTCCCGGATTTAAATAAAGCCGTGAAACGTGATCCGCGAACCAATTTACGCTCTGCTACTTATAACTGGGATTTCTGGACATTATTACCGGAAGCACTTCATCAGATTACGATTGTAATGAGTGATCGCGGCATTCCGGCAAGTTATCGTCATATGAATGGTTTCGGCTCACACACATATAGTTTTATTAATGCAGAAAATGAGCGTTTTTGGGTAAAATTTCATTTTAAAACGCAACAAGGAATTAAAAATTTAACAGATGCAGAAGCGGAAGCTTTAATTGGTAAAGATCGTGAAAGCCATCAACGTGATCTCTATGAAGCGATTGAACGCGGTGATTTTCCAAAATGGACAATGTTTGTGCAAATTATGCCGGAACAGGATGCAGAAAAAGTACCTTATCACCCATTTGATTTAACCAAAGTTTGGCCACATAAGGATTACCCATTGATAGAAGTTGGCGAATTTGAGTTGAATCGTAACCCTGAGAATTTCTTCTTAGATGTCGAACAATCCGCATTTGCACCGAGTAATTTAGTTCCGGGAATCAGTGTTTCTCCTGATAGAATGCTGCAAGCACGCCTATTTAACTATGCTGATGCACAGCGTTATCGTTTAGGCGTCAATTATCACCAAATTCCTGTAAACCGAGCACGTTGTCCGGTACATAGCAATCATCGTGACGGACAAGGGAGAGTGGACGGAAATTACGGCAGTTTGCCTCATTATGAGCCGAATAGTTTCGGTCAATGGCAACAACAGCCTCAATATAAAGAGCCGCCACTTAAAATTAACGGCGATGCAGATTTTTGGGATTATCGTGAAGATGATGATGATTATTTTAGCCAGCCTCGTGCCTTGTTCCGTTTGATGACCACAGAACAGAAGCAAGCGTTATTTGAAAATACCGCTCGCGCAATGGGCGATGCACCTGATTTTATTAAGCAACGCCATATTGATAACTGTACGAAATGTGATCCAGAATATGGGGAAGGGGTGAGAAAAGCATTAGGCTTGTAAACAAATCTTTAAAGCAAAAAAATCGGGAAAGCGTTCCCGATTTTTTGTGAGGGTTATGTCGATTTTACGTTATAGAATTTGACGCTGTAATTGACCGATAATTTGCGGATTTTCTAAAGTGGAAACATCTTGTGTAATCACTTCATTTTTCGCAATAGAACGCAATAGACGGCGCATAATCTTGCCGGAACGGGTTTTCGGCAAGTTGTCGGCAAAACGAATATCTTCCGGACGGGCGATTTTACCGATTTCTTGAGATACCCATAATTTCAACTCTTCCGCGACCTGTTTTGCTTCATCATCGTCAATGGCTGCCTGATTCAACACCACAAACGCCACAATCGATTCACCTTTGATTTCATCCGGCTTACCGACTACCGCCGCTTCAGCAACTTTTTCGTTTGCCACTAACGCCGATTCAATTTCCATTGTGCCTAAGCGGTGACCGGAAACATTAATAACATCATCGGTTCTACCTAAGATCCAGAAATAACCGTCTTCATCACGATAGGCAGTATCACCGGTGACATAATATTTGCCGCCTAATTCTTGAGGGAAATAGGTTTTCTTATAGCGTTCATCATCATTCCAAATGGTACGAACCATACAAGGGAAAGGACGTTTAATGACTAATAAACCGCCTTTGCCTTTTTCGATTTTTTCACCTTTCTCATTGACAACATCTGCCATAATGCCCGGTTGAGGCAACGCACAAGAGCCCGGTTTTAACGGATTAATACCCGGCAATGGCGATAACATAATTGTGCCGGTTTCTGTTTGCCACCAAGTATCGACAATCGGGCATTTGCCTTTTCCAATCACTTCGTGATACCACACCCAAGCTGACGGGTTAATCGGCTCACCGGCTGTACCCAATAAGCGCAATGAGGAGAGATCATATTTGTTCGGGATTTGATCACCGAAACGGGTTAATGAACGAAGCAACGTTGGTGAAGTATGGAAAACGGTTACTTTGTGGCGCTGGATGATACGCCAAATACGCCCCGCATCCGGATAACTCGGCACACCTTCATACAACACTTGGGTTGCACCGCTTGAAAGCGGGCCATAACAGACTAATGAGTGACCAGTAATCCAACCTACATCAGCGGTACACCAAAATACATCGTTAGGTTTATAATCCATCACATTGCGGAAGTGATGAATAACCACTAATAAATAACCAGCAGTGCTATGAACAATGCCTTTTGGTTTACCGGTTGACCCTGATGTATACAGAATAAATAATGGATCTTCTGCATCCATCCATTCAGGTTCGCAGAAATCAGGTTGATGCATTGTTAATTCGTGCCACCAAAAATCACGTTCTTCATTCCACGGAGTGTCAACATTTAAACGGTAATAAACAATGACTTTTTCAACAGATTTACAGCCGATTTCCAATGATTCATCAACAATTTCTTTTAATGGGATAATTCTTCCGCCACGCAAGCTACCATTAGCAGTAATCACGATTTTGGCTTGTGCATCTTCAATACGATCACGTAAAGCACTGGCGGAGAAACCACCGAATACGACAGAGTGAATTGCGCCGATTCGAGCACACGCCTGCATTGCAATCACAGCTTCAACGATCATCGGCATATAAATAATTACGCGATCACCTTTTTTGATACCTTGTTCGCGTAAAGCGTTGGCAAAACGACAGACGCGATTGTGTAGCTGTTTATAGGTGTAAGTATTGACCTGACCAAAATCGGATTCAAACAAAATAGCAATTTTGTCCCCTTTATCCGGTAAATGGCGATCCAAACAGTTCCAGGAAACATTGAGTTTTCCATCAATAAACCATTTATAAAACGGCGCATTACTTCCATCAAATGGCGTTACAAACGGTTTCTTCCAACTGATTAATTCTCGTGCTAGATCTGCCCAATAATTCACGTAATCCTTATCGGCAAAATCCCATAGTTGTTTGTATTTTTCGTCGTCTCCAATATTTGCCTGTTGGCGAAAGGTACTGCTTGGTGAGAAAACACGAGTTTCTTTAAGAACAGAATCTATTTGCTGCATAATCATCTCCTTTATCGATGGTGGATAAAAAAAGCGATGCACTGCTGACGAATCGCCAATTACGTTTACGGTTGTTTTTTATTACGTTATATAAAAGTTAAAAAACGATCAAACAAAAGTTAATTAATTTTTGATACATAGATCACATTTTTAAAAAAATGTTATAAAAAAGAAATGAAAATAAATATTTAAAAAGCGTGTTAACTCTAAAGTGTTAATGAAAAAATATAATATTTTTTATCTTATCATTATGAATTTATTGATTTTATTTTTATTAATAAATTAATTGAATCAAATTTAATAGCAAATTTTAAACAAATTTAATAAATATTAATTTTTATTTTTTATGAATTTTTTATTAAAAATATGTTGCAAACAAATAAATTAAAATGCTACATTCTTTGTGTATAGAAATTATACATACCCAAATTCACCTTTATTTTGAGGATATATGTATGAACAGTGCAGGTAAAAAATTTAGAGAAGTTTTAAAGCAAACATCACCATTACAAATCGTTGGAACTATTAATGCTTATCAGGCTTTGCAGGCAACCAGGGTGGGGCATAAAGCAATCTATTTATCGGGTGGCGGCATCGCCAACGCTTCTTATGGATTACCGGATTTGGGGATGACAATGATCGAAGATGTTTGTGTTGACATCAGACGGATTACCGCAGTTTGTGATACGCCGTTGATTGTTGATGCGGATACCGGCTGGGGACACGCGTTTAATGTTGCCAGAACAGTTAAAGAGTTTATCAGAGCGGGGGCAGCCGGTTTACACATTGAAGATCAGGTTGCTGCGAAACGGTGCGGTCATAGACCAAATAAAGAATTGGTTTCCACCGAAGAGATGTGCGACCGCATTAAAGCGGCAGTCGATGCAAAACAGCAGTTAGATCCGGACTTTTTTATCATTGCGAGAACAGATGCGCACGCCAGTGAAGGGCAGCAAGCGGCGATTGATCGTGCTAAAGCCTATGTTGCCGCCGGAGCGGATGCAATTTTTGCGGAAGCCATTCATACGTTGGAAGAGTATAAACAGTTCGTTGAGGCGGTACAGGTACCGGTTTTAGCCAATATTACCGAATTCGGTGCAACACCGTTATTTACTGTGGATGAATTGGCTTCGGTTGGTGTGGCGATGGTGCTTTATCCGTTATCAGCTTTCCGCGCGATGAATAAAGCTGCATTGCGTGTTTATCAGGAATTGAAAGAGAAAGGAACACAAAAGGATGTGTTGGATACAATGCAAACAAGGATGGAATTATACGATATGTTGAATTATCACGCTTATGAGCAAAAAATGGACGAATTATTTTCCAAAGGCAAAGCCAAGTAGTTGAGAAGTAAGGCTTTCTATCTCAAATTCATCAAATGCTACTAAGGGGGCAAAAATGAGTGGTTTAGCGGGCATTACCGCAGGAAGTTCTGCAATCTGTACGTGTGGGTTAGGAAATGGCTTGAATTATCGTGGATATGCAATACAGGATCTGGCATTAAAAGCAGATTTTGAAGAGGTTGCTTATCTTCTTTTAGTCGGCGAATTACCTAATCAAAAACAATTAAATGACTTTAGAAGAAAAATTATTGCGGCAAGAGAATTACCGATTGCCGTTAAGAATGTGCTTAAGTCAATTCCGGCGTCTTCTCATCCAATGGATGTTATGCGTACGGCAACGTCTGCATTGGGGTGTGTGGAACCGGAAAAAGAGGATTTTTCCGATCAATTAGCGAAAGCGATTCGTTTATTAGGTGCGCTCCCTTCTTTTCTTATCTATTGGCATCATTGGCATAAGCACGGCAAAGAGATTGATCTGATTTCCGATGAAACCACAATGGCAGGTTATATCTTGGAAAGATTGAAATTGAAAAAACCGTTAGATGTTGAAGTTAAAGCAATGAATGCAATGTTAACGCTTTATGCTGAACACGAATTCAATGCTTCTACCTTTGCCAACAGAATTGCGGCTTCTACTTTATCCGATATTTATTCCTGCATTACTGCCGGTATTGCTGCCTTAAAAGGACGCTTACACGGCGGTGCTAATGAAGTTGCGGTTAAATTTGTATTGCAATTTGATAGCGTGGAACAAGCGTTAAAATCCGTTGACGAACTCTTTGCCAGAAAAGAAAAAATTATGGGATTCGGTCATCGCGTTTATCGTGATTTGGATCCAAGATCACCGGTCGGGTTTGAGTTGGCTTCAGAATTGAAAGAGTTGGAAACGTCTGATCCGAAATTATTTGATATTGCTAAAGCGATTCGTGACAAAGTAAAAGCGGAAAAAGGTTTACCGGATAATATCGATTTCTTTGGTGGTTTAATTTATCACTATATGGAAATTGAACGTTTATATTATACGCCGTTATTTATTATGTCTCGTGCCGCAGGTTGGGCTGCACACGCATTTGAACAAAGAGCAAATAATAAAATTATTCGACCTAATTCTGAATATACCGGCCCGGCACCAAGAGCATTTATTCCTTTATCAGAAAGAGAATAAAGCTAAAATTAAGTTAGCAGTTTTGCTAACTTAATTTATCGTGATTTGTGGTACAGGGTAATAATGAAATTACCCTGAAAAGTCCGATTAAAAATAAAATGATGCGCTGTGAACAATAATGAAAGCAATCTGTGGAGATCACGATGAACAATAAAAAATATCTCAAAGATTTACCGGATATGCCCGGTGTTAAATATTATGATATTAAATCGGCGATAGAAGATATTTCCCCTCATTCATTTTCTAAATTAAATTATACTTCAAGAGTGTTGGCAGAAAATTTATTAAGAAAATGTCCTGAAGAAGATTTAAAAGATTCTCTGATTCAATTAATAGAAAAAAGAACGGATAAAGATTTTCCTTGGTATCCATCTCGTGTGATTTGTCACGATATTTTAGGCTTAACTGCATTTGTTGATTTGGCTGGATTGCGTGAAGCAGTGGCAGAAAAGGGCGGCGATGCTAAAAAAGTCAATCCGGTCGTGCCAACACAACTTATAGTTGACCATTCTCTTGCGGTCGAATGTGGCGGATATGATCCGGATGCCTTTAGAAAAAATCGTGAAATTGAAGATAGACGCAATGCGGACAGATTTCATTTCATTAACTGGGTAAAACAAGCCTTTAATAATGTGGATGTGATTCCGCCGGGCAACGGCATTATGCATCAAATTAATTTGGAAAAAATGTCACCGGTGATTCATTTAAATGACGGCATTGCCTCTCCTGATACTTTGGTCGGAACGGACTCACATACACCGCACGTTGATGCGTTAGGGGTTATTGCTGTTGGCGTGGGCGGTTTGGAAGCAGAAAATGTGATGTTGGGAAATCCTTCTTATATGAGAGTGCCGGAAATTATTGGTGTTGAAATTACCGGCACCCGTGCTGCCGGTATTACCGCCACCGATATTGCGTTATCACTCACTTCATTTTTAAGACAAAATAATGTGATTTCTGCTTATTTGGAATTTTATGGCTCAGGCATTAAATATTTAAATTTAGGTGATCGGGCGACTATTGCCAATATGACACCTGAATATGGTGCAAGTGCCGGCATTTTTGCCATTGATGAACAGACGCTCACCTATTTAAGAACAACCGGCAGAGAAGAAAAGCAGGTTAAATTGGTAGAAGCCTATGCCAAAGCGAATGGGTTATGGGCGGATAGTTTAAGTGACGCCACTTATGCACGAACCTTAAAATTTGATTTAAGTTCAGTGGTAAGAAGTTTGGCAGGTCCGTCAAAACCGCATAAATTAGTGCCGACAACCACCTTAAAAGCAGAAGGCATTGCCAAACCGTTATCGCAACAGGATGACAAACTTCCGGATGGTGCTATTTTAATTGCCGCCATTACCTCCTGCACCAACACGTCCAATCCACGCAATATTATTGCCGCCGCATTGGTCGCGAAAAAGGCGAATCAGCTTGGTTTGAAACGGAAACCGTGGGTGAAATCCTCATTAGCGCCGGGTTCAAGAGTGATTGAGGTTTATCTAAAAGCTGCCGGATTATTGCCGGAATTGGAAAAGTTAGGCTTCGGTATTGTCGGCTTTGCTTGCACGACCTGTAATGGAATGTCCGGTGCACTCGATCCGAAAATTCAACAGGAAGTGCTTGAACGCAATATCTATTCTACGGCGGTGTTATCCGGCAATAGAAATTTTGACGGTAGAATTCATCCTTATGTTAAAGAGGCATTTTTGGCATCACCGGCATTAGTTGTGGCTTATGCGCTAGCAGGAACGATTCGATTTGATATTGAAAATGATGAATTAGGTAAGGATGCGGCTGGAAACAGCATTAAATTAGCGGATTTATGGCCTACGGACGAAGAGATCGACGCGATTGAGAAAAAGTACGTAAGACCGGAAATGTATAATGATGTTTATATCCCAATGTTTATTAAAGATGACAGCAACAGAAAAGATATGAGCCTGTTTTATGCTTGGAATAAACAATCCACCTATATTCAGAAACCGCCGTATTGGCAAGCGGAATATATGCAAATGCCGGCATTGAAAGGAATGAGAGCGTTGGGTGTTTTTCCAGATAACATTACAACCGATCATTTATCGCCATCGAATGCAATTTTGCCTACTTCTGCATCGGGCGAATATTGCTTAAAAATGAGATTGCCGGTAGCGGATTTGAATTCATATGCCACTCACCGCGGCGATCACAATACCGCATTGCGAGCAACTCTAGCGAATCCAAAATTATTTAATGAAATGGTCAAAAATGCAGATGGCAGTGTTAAACAGGGATCGCTCACTAAAATTATGCCTGAAGTCAAAGAATCCAGAATGTGGGAAGCGATTGAACATTATATGGCGAAAAAACAGCCATTAATTATCATTGCTGGTATTAATTATGGACAAGGTAGTTCACGTGACTGGGCAGCAAAAGGGGTGAGATTGGCTGGTGTTGAAGTGGTGATTGCCGAATCAATAGAGCGGATTCACCGCACAAATTTGGTTGGAATGGGGGTATTACCATTGCAATTTAAATCCGGTGACTCTCGCCATACTTATGCTATTGATGGTAGTGAAGTATTTGATATTGAAGGTGAAATCTCGCCAAGGTGCGATTTAACCGTGGTGATGACAAGAAGCAATGGTGAAGTGGTTAAATTCCCTGTTTTATGTAGATTGGATACATCGGCTGAAGTTGAAGTGTATAAAAACGGTGGCATTTTGCAGAAATTTGCGAAAGATGTTGTCAATGCACAATAAAGCGTCATCCGAAAACAATAAACAAACTATTTTGTTTTAAGGTGGAAAGCTATGAGCGAGTATAAACCGCAAATTAAAATCAGAGCGACCTATATGCGTGGCGGCACTTCAAAAGGCACGTTTATCAATATAGCGGATTTGCCGGAAGAGGTGCGACAAGATCCTAAAAAACGGGATAAATTAGTGCAAAGAATTGTCGGCAGCCCGGATGTTTATAAGCAACAAATGGATGGAATGGGCGGCGCAACCTCTTCTACCTCTAAGGTTGTGTTGGTTGGAAAAAGTGCAGTTGCCAATCACGATGTCGATTACTATTTCTGCCAAGTCGCTATTGATAAAGATGTTGTTGATATGAGCGGTAATTGCGGCAATTTATCCAGTGCAGTCGGGCCTTTTGCCATCAAGGAAGGGTTAGTGGAGAATGTGCCGGAAAATGGCATTTGTTGCGTCAGAATTTGGCAAGCCAATATCAAGAAAACGATTCTTTGCTATGTCAGAATGGTTAATGGGGTAGTGAAAGAAATCGGTGATTATTATATTGACGGCGTTGCTTTTCCAGCGGAAGAGATTGTCTTGGAATTTGTAGAACCAGTTGATCCGAATGATGCCTTATTTCCAACTGGAAATTTGGTTGATACCTTAGAGGTGCCGGAAATCGGTACGCTTCAAGCGACGTTAATCACTGCCGGCATCCCGACCGTTTTTGTCAATGCTGATGAAATCGGTTATACAGGAACGGAATTGCAGAGTGATATTAATGGCGATCAAGCGGCATTAGATCGATTTGAACGCATTAGAATTGCCGGCGCTTTGAAAATGGGCTTGATTGCCAACGAGAAAGAGGCGGAGAGCAAACAACATACACCGAAAATCGCTTTTGTTGCGCCGGCAAAAGATTTTATGACTTCAAGCGGTAAAGAGGTAAAAGCGGCGAGCATTGATCTGCTGGTGCGGGCGCTATCTATGCAAAAATTGCATCACGCAATGATGGGAACGGCTTCTGTCGCCATTGGTGTTGCTGCTTGCATTCCCGGTACATTGGTCAATTTGGCTGCCGGAGGCGGCGAGAAAAAAAATGTTACTTTCGGTCATCCGTCCGGTACTTTAAAGGTAGGAGCTGCTATCGAAAATCAAAATGGTAAACCGGTGGTGAAAAGTGCAACATTAAGCCGTAGTGCCAGAATTCTTATGGAAGGATATGTGTTTGTGCCGGCAGACACGTTCTGAATCTTTTAAAGCGGATAAAGCCGGGCATTTCTGCTCGGCTTTCAATATAACTCTGATGATCAACTATCTGTTGGTTGATATTTAAAAATCATTCTTAGCTATTCTTGTAAATTTTACATTGTAACAAAAAATTTTTTTCAAAAATGTGATCTATGTATCAAACATTTTCTTAACTTTAAATTGCTTATTTTTTAACTTTTGTATAACTTAAGTGTTCCATTGGCGATTCGTAATGTGGTGCATCGCTTGCTTATCCATCAATTAGAGGAGAAGAACCCTATGCAACAATTAGATTCTATTTTAAAAGAAGATCGAGTTTTTCCACCAAGTGATGAATTTCGACAACAAGCGAACATCGGCAATGACGAACAGTACCGACAATTATGGAAATTTGCAGATGAAGACTATCTCCATTATTGGGCAGATTTGGCACGAGAATTAATCAGTTGGAAAAAACCGTTTATGACCATTTTTGACGGCAGCAATGCGCCGTTTTATAAATGGTTTATTGACGGTAAACTTAATGCTTCATATAACTGCTTGGATCGCCACCTTCCGGATAAAGGCGACAAAGTGGCGCTTATTTTTGAATCAGATTTCGGACAGGTCAATACTTATACCTATAAACAGCTACACAATCGTGTCTGCCGTTTTGCGAATGCGCTGCGTGAACAAGGCGTGAAAAAAGGCGATCGGATCGTGATTTATATGCCGATGTTGGCGGAAGCGGTGATTGCAATGCAGGCGTGCGCTCGAATCGGCGCAATTCACTCTGTTGTATTCGGTGGTTTCTCCGCCAGTGCTTTGCGTGATCGTATTGAAGATGCGCAAGCCAAAATGGTGATTACGGCTAATGGCGGTTTGCGTGGCGGTAAAATTATTCCATTAAAAGAAACGGTTGATAGCGCACTGGAGATGGGATGTGAGTCAATTGAAAAAGTAATTGTCTATTATCGTTTAAATATTGACACGCCGTGGCAAGAGGGACGTGATCTCTGGTGGCACGAGCTTTCTAAAGATCAGCCGGCTTTTTGTGAACCGGAATGGATGGATGCCGAAGATCCGCTCTTTATTCTTTATACCTCCGGCTCAACCGGAAAACCAAAAGGGATTGTACACAGCACTGCCGGTTATTTATTAGGTGCACTTAATAGTTTCCGGAATATTTTTGATAACAAACCGGAGGATGTGTATTGGTGTAGTGCCGATGTGGGTTGGATTACCGGTCACTCCTATGTTTGTTACGGGCCGTTGGCAAACGGAGCAACACAAGTGATTTATGAAGGTGTGCCGGGTTATCCGGATGCCGGACGTATTTGGCGTATTATTCAGCGTCATAAAGTGAATGTTTTCTACACTTCCCCAACCTTAATTCGTTCATTGACGCGTTTCGGTGATCATATTCCGCACAAATATGATCTCTCTTCATTGCGCTTATTGGGCAGCGTTGGTGAACCGATTAACCCGTCAGCTTGGATGTGGTTTTATCAGGTTATTGGCAAAGAAAAATGCCCTATTGTTGATACTTGGTGGCAAACAGAAACCGGTTCAATTATGTTATCACCGCTGCCGGGAATTACCGCATTGAAACCGGGCTCTTGCACCTTACCGCAACCGGGAATTATGGCGGATGTGGTTGATGAAGAGGGCAATAAAGTCACGAATGGCAATGGCGGTATGTTAGTGATTAAACGCCCGTTCCCGTCAATGTTACGTACTATTTGGAATGACGATGAACGTTATAAGAGAACTTATTTCCCTGAAGAGTTGGGTGGCAAATACTATGTTGCCGGTGACTCCGCGCACCGTGATGAAGATGGCTACTTCTGGATCTTAGGACGAACAGACGATGTACTGAATGTTTCCGGTCACCGTTTAGGCACAATGGAAATTGAATCTGCGTTAGTCGCGAATGAAAAAGTTGCCGAAGCGGCGGTAGTCGGTAAACCGGATGAAATCAAAGGTGAATCAATTGTGGCGTTTGTGGTGTTGAATCAGGCAGTCATTGACGATGATGAAGCAAAACAGGTGGCAGAAGAGTTGAAACAGTGGGTATCTCAAGAAATCGGAAAAATTGCCAGACCGGAAGATATTCGCTTTGCCGACAACTTGCCGAAAACCCGTTCCGGTAAGATTATGCGCCGTTTATTGCGTTCTATTGCGAAAAATGAAGTGATTACACAAGATGTTTCCACTTTAGAAAATCCGCAAATTATCGGACAGCTACAACGGCAAATTCTGTAATATATCAACGATATAAAGCCCTGATGATTCAGGGCTTTTTTGTGTAAGTAACAAATTTTTAGGTGGCACTAAACAGCAGATATTATAACAAAAGTCGTCGATATTCTTTTTAGTTATAAAATATAGCCAATAACCATTATTCATAGGTGTCAGTTAAGAGTAATCTAAGCCCATTCAATCGATAAGAGAGATTATTTAGGAGCAATTATGACTATTTATGCAGACAATTCATTAAGTATCGGTCACACACCTTTGGTGCGTTTACAACACTTTGGGCAAAATGGAAATGTAGTAGTAAAAGTAGAAGGCAGAAACCCAAGTTTCAGTGTGAAATGCCGTATCGGTGCCAATATGGTTTGGCAAGCGGAAAAAGACGGTATTCTTACCAAAGATAAAGAAATTATTGATGCAACCAGCGGTAATACCGGTATTGCTCTTGCTTATGTGGCAGCGGCAAGAGGTTATAAAATCACCATTACAATGCCGGAAACAATGAGTAATGAGCGCAAAAAACTGCTTAAAAGTTTAGGCGTAAACTTGGTATTGACCGAAGGTGCGAAAGGAATGAAAGGGGCGATTGCCAAAGCGGAAGAAATTTTAAATTCTGATCCGAATCGCTATGTAATGTTAAAACAGTTTGAAAATCCGGCTAACCCGGCGATTCACCGTCAGACTACCGGCCCAGAAATTTGGAACGATAGTGAAGGCAAAATTGATGTTTTAGTTGCCGGTGTGGGAACAGGCGGTACGATTACCGGTATTTCTCAATACATCAAATTAGATCAAAAGAAAAAGATTGTATCGGTAGCGGTTGAGCCGGAAGAGTCACCGGTGATCAGTCAATATCTTGCCGGTGAAGAATTGAAACCGGGCCCACACAAAATCCAAGGGATCGGTGCCGGCTTTATTCCAAAAAATCTTGATTTATCCTTAATTGACCGTGTGGAAAAAGTGGATAGCGATACCGCAATTAAAACTGCACGTAAATTATTAGAAAAAGAGGGCTTATTGGTCGGTATCTCTTCCGGTGCAGCAGTGGCAGCGGCTGATCGTTTAGCGAGGTTACCGGAATTTAAAGATAAATTAATTGTAGCGATTTTGCCTTCTGCCGCAGAACGTTATTTAAGTACACCGCTTTTCGCAGATATTGAAATTTAATTAATCATAAACTAACCATTCAGACCGCTTTAATAGCGGTCTCAGACTGTTGACAAACCTCTAGACATACCTCTAGAGGTTTGATCTAATAGGCATATCGAAAAAAGGAAATGCCTATGCTCAAAAATACACCCTCACTCCAATATGAAATCGAGATGATA
>NZ_KB903706.1 GCF_000379785.1 Gallibacterium anatis DSM 16844 = F 149
ACTTGTTCGCTGATTTTCGGTGAAAACCAGACGTGCCAATCTTGCTCTAATTCGTTGGTTGAGTGATGATGGTCGTGGTCGTGGTCGTGGTCGTGGTCGTGGTCGTGGTCGTGGTCGTGAGCTGAAGTTTCGCCTAATAACGATTCAATACCGGCTAATTTACTGATAGTTAATACGCTGGTTGCATCACGTTGTGCAATAGATTTTTCTAAAAAAGCATCAATATCTTTGCCTATCCAAAGTACAAATTCAGCATCACGAACTCGTTTTGCATCAGAAGGCTTCATACTGTAATCGTGTGGTGAAGCACCGGCAGGAATTAATACTTGCGTTTCTGTTATGCCGTCAGCAATTGATGAGGCAATAAAACCGAGCGGTCGTACCGAAGTGAGAATGTCGGCGTTTGTCAGAGCAGCGGCGGAGAGAGCCGAAAGGGCAATGGTATATTTATTTAGATTTTTTAATAACTTACGCATACTATTTCCTCTTGATGATTAAATGGGGAAAATACACTATGCTTTTTTATCCGATAAAGCAAGTTGTTTTAGTTATTTTAAGTGGAAATATTGTCAGGAGAATAATGCCAAGTTTGCATTAATAATGGGATAGCTTGTTTTAATTCAGTGCTATTTAGATTGCCAAAACCGAGCGAAAACAAGCGTTTTTGTTGTTCGTTATGAATAGGGTAAAGTTTGATTTGTGCCTGTTCCGCTAAGGTTGTCAGTTCATCTAGTGTTCTGTGGTCATTGAAAAGCTCAATTAATAAGTAAAAACCGGATTGGGTGCCGTAATAATGGATGTTTCGCCGATAGGGTTGTAGTAATTGGCATAATAATTCCATACGTTTACGGTAATGTGTGCGCATACGTTGGATATGGCGTTCAAAATCACCGCTTTGCATTAAATTTGCCACCAGATGTTGATTAATACGAGGAACGGTGCAATTAAATTGTCCGCATAATTGTTGATAATATTTGAGCAAATGTGGGGGTAATACCATAAAACTTAGGCGTAATGAGGGCATTAACAGTTTGGAAAATGAGCCGAGATAGATCACTTTTTCGGCGTGATCCAGACTTTGTAATGCCGGAATCGGTCGCCCTTGATAGCGGAATTCACTGTCATAATCATCTTCTATGATGTAGCGATTTTTTTGCTGCGCAGCCCATTCAAGCAGCCGGTGGCGTTCATTAATGGACAGCACATTGGCATAAGGATATTGATGCGAAGGGGTTGCATACAGAATATTGATATTGTATTTTTCAAGCAATTCGAGATTAATTTTTTGTGAATCATTAATAATGGGTAATTTAATGATCTCTTTATGAATAATGGTTAAGAGCTTTTCTACTGCGGCATAACCGTATTGTTCCATTGCGTATTTAAACGGTTGTGCTTCCTGTAAATAATCAAATAGCCAGCATAATTGTGTCATTGCGGTTTCCGCACCGGCAATGATAATAATCTGTTCAATTTGACAACGCACACCTCGAGCAGCATAAAGGTAATGTTTGAGCTGTTCGCGTAAATAACGGTCGCCCTGTTTTTCGCCAAGACAGAGCAGTTGTTGTAACTGGTGATTGCTTAAGCGGCGTAGCTGTTTTTTCCAGAGATTAAGCGGAAAGGTTTGGGTATCGATAGCGTTGGGATTGAAATCAAAGCGATACATTTTGTCTGTTTTTGATGCTTGATCGGTTTTAAGCGGCAGATCGTTATGAAATAGTTGTTGATGATCAAAACAGACTTTAAACCTCGCACGTGGTTGCGCTTCAATATAGCCTTCAGCCTGTAATTGTGCATAAGCTGCTTCAATCGTGCTAAGGCTAACCAATAAGGATTTTGCTAAGTGGCGTTTTGACGGTAGCTTTTCGCCCAATGCCAAGATGCCGGCACTAATATCTTTTTTAAGTTGTTGATAAAGTTGTAAATAGAGCGGCGTATCACTGTTTTTATTAAGTTTTAAATGGATTTCGTTCATTTAATTTTTAAATCTGATCTGGTTAAATTTATTAAAACTGATACTTTTAATCATATCTGAATAGCGAAAAATAACAACCGCATAACAATTCAATTATCGAAGCAAGGAGAAAAAAATGAATAAGATTGTTGGAAGTGATGTGGTAAAACGCGGTATGGCGCAGATGCAAAAAGGCGGTGTGATTATGGATGTCGTCAATGCAGAGCAAGCAAGAATCGCAGAAGCAGCGGGTGCGGTTGCGGTAATGGCGTTGGAGCGTGTGCCGTCAGATATTCGTGCTGCCGGCGGTGTTGCACGAATGGCTAATCCTAGAATTGTCAAAGAGGTGATGAATGCGGTTTCCATTCCGGTAATGGCAAAAGTCAGAATCGGTCATATCACTGAAGCAAGAGTACTGGAAGCAATGGGCGTTGATTATATTGATGAAAGTGAAGTGTTAACGCCGGCGGATGAGGAGTTTCATTTGTTAAAAAGTGAGTATACTGTGCCGTTTGTTTGCGGTTGTCGTGACCTTGGAGAAGCATTGCGCCGTATCGGCGAGGGTGCGGCAATGTTGCGTACCAAAGGTGAACCGGGAACCGGCAATATCGTGGAAGCGGTGCGTCATATGCGCAAAGTGAATGCTCAAGTGCGTAAAGTGGTGGCAATGAGTGAAGATGAGTTGATGACAGAAGCTAAAAATTTGGGCGCGCCTTATCAGTTGTTATTACAAATTAAACAACAAGGACGTTTGCCGGTAGTGAATTTTGCGGCGGGTGGTGTGGCAACGCCGGCGGATGCGGCGCTAATGATGGCGTTGGGTGCAGACGGCGTGTTTGTTGGTTCAGGTATTTTTAAATCGGAAAATCCGGAAAAATTTGCTAAAGCGATTGTGCAAGCGACCACTTATTACCAAGATTATGATTTGATTGCGCGTTTATCAGAAGATTTAGGCGAAGCAATGAAGGGCATTGATATTGCTAAATTAAGTTTAGAAGAACGGATGCAGGAACGAGGATGGTAATATGAGTGGCAATCAAGGTTATCGGATCGGTGTATTAGCCTTGCAAGGCGCGGTAAGTGAGCATATTGCGCAGTTGCAAAAGTTGGGCGTTGATGCGATAGCGATTAAACAGCCGGCAGAATTGGACGGTTTAGACGGATTAGTGTTACCCGGTGGTGAAAGCACGGTAATCGGCAAATTGATGCGTGATTATGGCTTTATCAAGGCGATCCGGAAATTTGTGAAACAGGGCAAAGCGGTTTTTGCTACTTGTGCCGGAATGATTTTATTGGCGAAAGAGATTGTCGGCGGTGAAAAGCCTTATTTATCGTTGTTGGATATTTCGGTGCGTCGTAATGCATTTGGCAGACAAGTGGACAGTTTTCAAACCTATTTAGATGTTAACGGTTTATCATCACCGTTTCCGGCAATTTTTATCCGCGCGCCTTATGTGGAAACATTGTTATCGCCAGAAGTGGAAGTCTTGGCTGAAATTGGTAAACGTCCCGTTTTAGTAAAGCAGGGCAATTTATTGGCTTGCTCTTTTCATCCGGAATTAAGCGCAGATGAACGTGTTATGCAGCTGTTTTTACAGCTGGTAGCACAGAAATAAAATGTTTAAAAAAGTAGGTTCGCCGATTGGGGTGAACCTACTGTTCCTCGATATTTCTATTGTTCCTTGATTTTCTACTATTTCCAATAACGAAGTCGATTGGCATTAATTACAACCGTAATTGAACTGCACGCCATCGCCAACGCTGCCCACATTGGGTTTAACAAACCGAATGCAGCAACCGGAATCAAAATAACGTTATAAATAAAGGCAAAAAATAGACTTAATTTAATATTGTTAAAGATAGCTTTGGCGATACGAATCGCATTGACTAATGTCATCAAATTAGCATTGAGCAAAGTTAAATCCGCTGTTTCCATTGAAACTTTGGCACCGTTGCCCATTGCAATTGAAACATCCGCCATCACAAATGCCTGCGCATCATTCACGCCATCGCCGACCATTGCGGTAATGCCGTTTTGACGACTTTGGCTGATTTGTTCTGCTTTCTGTTGCGGCGTGGCTTGCGCAATCACCTGTGTAATGCCGAGCTGTTTGGCAAAAGCCTCTGCAGTTTGGCGATTGTCACCGGTCAACATTGTGCAATCAATCTGCTGTTGTTTAAGTTGTTGTAATGCGATTGAGGCATCCTGTTTGATCTGATCGCTGATCGCAAACACATTAATTACCTTTTTGCCGTTGGCTAAAAAGACTAAGCTGGCGGCAAGTTGTAATTGTTGCTGAATAAAAGTTTGGCAAGGTTGCAGATCTACCTGTTGTTCCTGCATAAAACTTAAACTGCCCAAAAGCCATTGCTGTTGTTTAATGGTCGCTTGCAATCCTTGTCCGGCAATCGCATTGACTTGTTTAATCGTCGGCAAAACGGCAGATTGCTGTTGTGCAAATTGGATAATTGCTTGAGCCAAAGGATGCACCATATTTTGTTCGATTGCGGCGGCGATAGCGACACTTTCGCTGTTCTGTTGCCAAACAGCGGTTACTTGTGTATTGCCGCTGGTGAGCGTCCCGGTTTTGTCAAAGAAAATATGTTTGACTTGGCTAAGGTGCTGTAATCCGTTTGCCTCTTTTACCAAAATGCCCAATTTAGCCGCTTGTCCTGTTCCGACAATAATCGACATTGGAATCGCCAACCCTAATGCACAAGGGCAAGAGATAACCAAAACGGAAATAGCTGCCAAAGTGGCGGCACTAATATCTGCACCATTGAACAACCACAAACAGAAAGTCAAGGTGGCGATAAGTAAAACGGTTGGTACAAAAATAGAGGAAATTTTATCAACTAGAGTTGCTAACTGTGGTTTAGAGGTTTGCGCCTGATCGATTGTCCGAATCATTTGTGCCAATGTGGTGTTGCGACCGGTTTGCGTTGCCAATATCTGCCCACCGCCGTTACTGACCAAGGTTCCGGCGGTAACGATATCACCGATTTTTTTCTTTATCGGTTGAGATTCACCGGTCAGAATCGCTTCATTTACCCAAAGTTCGCCCGAATTGAGCTTGCCATCAACCGGAATTTTATCGCCGGTTTGTAATTGCAATAGCATCTGCGGTTGTACTTGTTTGGTCGGAATCGTTTTGCTCTGTCCGTTTTCAATCACCGTGCTTTGCTGCGGCAAAAGATCCATTAACGCCGATAAGGCTGTGCTGGCGGATTTTTTACCACGACTTTCCAAAATTTTGCCGATGTTGACGAAACCAATCACCATTAAACCGGAATCCAGATAAAGATGATGTTGCGTAAATTGATGCGGAAAGAGAATAATCAGCAGTGAAAGCAGTAAGCTGGTTAATGCGCCCAGTGCCACCAAGGTATCCATTGATGTTGTCTTGTGCAATAAATTCGTCCAAGCGCGCACAAAAAAGTGTTTGCCCGAATAATAAATAGCAGCAATTACCAATAAACTTAGCAGCAAATAGAAAGCTTGATAACCAACAGGATGCGCTTGACCAAACTGTTCATATGATGGCAGTAGCTTTAACCACATAGCAATCATTAAGCCGAAACCGACAACCAATGCCACTGTGGCTTGTCTGATTTTATGCTGAATATCTTGTTGATATTTTTGCTCAATTTTTTGCGCACGAGTGATTTCATCTTCCAGCAGCTCCGCTTGATAACCGGCAGCGGTAACCGCTTGCGAGATTTGATCGCTATCTCCACCAACCACGGCAGCAGTGTTGTCAGCCAAATTTACCCTAACCTGTTCAACTTGGGCGACATTTCGGATTGCTTTTTCCACTTTGGCAACACAGGCAGCACAGGACATCCCACTAATCAGAAACAGCTGTTCATCTTGTTGCGGCGTGGCGGGTGATTGTACGTCAGCCGTTATTGTTTCAGCCTCAACGTGTTGCGGCTGACTGGATTCAACACGTTGAGAGGCTACTTTGCCGAATAACCGGCTTGCTCCACGCAATGGATTAAGGTTTCTAAAGCGGCATCGCCATAAATTTTCGCTGAAGTTTTTTCTACATCGGCAAACACCACATCAGGCAATTTTTCAAGCGCATTTTTTACGCTGTTAACGCAATGTTGGCAATTAAGACCCGATAAAGATAAGGTTTGAGCCGGCTCGCTAGCAACTTCGGCTTGATAACCGGCATCAACCACGGCTTTGATTAAGGCTTCACTGTCGGCATTTCCTTCGACATAGGCATAATGCAGAGAAACTTTTACGTTTTCGACACCGGCTACGGCGGAAAGCGCATTAGTTACACTTTTTACACAATGTTGGCAGGAAAGATCATTAAGTTTTAATAGTGTCATTTTTATTCTCCATTTTTCATATTTTTTAGGATTGAGTTCAGACTGTATAACGAACTCATCAAACGGTGCTACAATAAACCTTCCAGTAAGGTTAAAGTCAAGGAGAAAAGATGTATATTAATGAAGTTGCTAAATTGACTAATCTGAGTGCGAAAGCAATCCGCTTTTATGAACAGAAAGGGTTGATTGCGCCGCCGGACCGGAGTGTTAACGGTTATCGCCAATATAATATGCAGCATATCGAAGCCTTAAATTTGATTCGTGAAGCAAGAGAAATCGGCTTTTCTTTGCCGGAATGTGAACAATTATTGGCGTTGTATCGTAATCCTCATCGGCGAAGTGCAGATGTTAAGGCACAAACTTTAGCGAAGATTGATGAAATTGATGCTCAGATTGCTAAACTACAACAAATGCGTACCAAATTGACAACATTAGCTTCTCAATGTCCGGGAGATGATAGTGAAAATTGCCCGATTATCAATTCTTTAAGCGGGCAATGTTGTTGCCATAATGCCTGATTACTGAACCACCAGTAATCCCATACAACCTTTATCGGCGAGCAATAGATTGGATGCACCGAAAATAAATGGGTAGGAGTTGGAAGAAGGGTTATCAAATTGCACTAAAATACGGGTTTCGCCTTCTACCCAGACGGTATCTGTCCAAGCCAACATCTCTTTTTTACTGCGTTCGCCGTTTTGCTGTTCGATCAGGAATTTCGCCCCTTGTAATTGGAAGCCGGTGGCTTGATCGGCAGTGAGTACCCAACGTTCAACGCTGTTTAATTGCGCAAAAATATCAATACGGCGAGGATCAAAACGGCGTTGATTGATCATTGCATCTTGGGTACTTAAATGGATGTGTCGCTCTTTTTGCGGTGAAAGCGGCAACCCCAGTTTGGCATCCGGCAAAGTCGGTTTTTGTTGAGCAAAAGCGGAAGCTAAACCTTGCGGACGCAACTCGACAACAAGATTATTTTCCAGATGATCGGACATTCCCAGCCAACCCCTTACTTTATCAATAATATTTGCCGAATCGCCGGCAAGCAGACGTAACGGTTTGTTTTGATTGGTATTGACCAAAATTTCAGCACGTTCGCCCGGTGCCAATAACAATACTTTTTGTTCGAGTGGCTGCGGAAGAAATCCTAATCCGGAAGCAATTTTGAAGAAAGGTTGCTGGTTATCTAAGTGCAGATAATATGGGCGTGAAACCGAAGCATTTAACAGACGAAGACGAATAAAACCGCGTGCAACATTGATAAACGGATTACGCTGTCCATTAACAAACAGTTGTTTACCTAAAAACGAATTTTTCTCTAGATTAAAGACTTGCTGACCATCATAATTTAAAGAAATATCCTGTAATATCAATGGAATATCATTTTCACCATATTTGTTTGGTAATAAACCTTTTTTGCTTTCTTCATCTTCAATAATCCACATTCCGATTAAGCCTCGATAGCTTTGATAAGCGGAACGACCAATGGTATCACTGTGATACCAACAGGTTGATGCGGATTGTTTGATCTGAATGATTGGCGACCAAGAACTGTCGGGTGCCAAATTACGATTAATGCTGCCTGACACCTCGCCGTTAGCTTGTAAACCTTGAATATTGATCGCAATAGCTTCGCTTAAATTATTTCGATAAGTAAGACGCAAAAAATCATTCTGTTTCATTTTGATGGTCGGTCCGAGATAGGAACCGTTAAAGCCCCAAGCATCTACTTTATTATTATTAAAGGCTTTTTTGACATTACGAGCATTCAGTAAAATCGGCGAACCACGACCGACAGAAGTTAAAGGAGGAATCCAGAGCGGAGGATTGTCGGCTGCCATAGCAGCACAAGGCAACACATTGCCGGCAACAATTGCCAAAGAACCTTGTAAAAAGCGGCGACGTGAATAATTTCCCATAATTTCCTCCCTGTTTTTTAACTAGGATTTCTGTTGTTTCTGCGCAATTTCGGCATCAAGTTCAGCAATACGTTGCGCCATCAGATCGTGGCAATCTTTGGCAAAATCGCGCACGCTTTCTCTATTGTACGCCTTGCTGTCGATTGGCGGTAACATTTCGCAAATGACGGTGCCGTTATGCCAGCGATTAAGATCAATTTTATTATGTGTTGATGAACAAACAACCGGAACAACCGGAACGCCGGCTTCAACAGCAGCATAAAATGCGCCGGTTTTAAATGGCAATAAACCGCGACCGCGGCTGCGTGTACCTTCGGGGAACATCCAGATTGAAAGATTATCTTTATGAATGCGTTTAGCCAATGTTGTCATTGTGCTGTGTGCTTTGCTGCGGTTTTCCCGATCAATAAAAATATTACCGGTAATCCAGTAAAGAACGCCAAAAAACGGAATCCAAATGAGGCTTTTTTTGCCCACGCTGACAGTGCGAGGCATTACCATATGAGAAATAGTGACCATATCATAATTATTTTGGTGATTACCGACATAAATACAGCGTTCAAATTTATCTGCTCCTTGAGGATAACGATATTCGACTTTCAGCCCGAAAAGTGGATGAAGACGGGCAAACCAGTGCGCAAATACCGCTACATTATTCGGGTTTTTAAAATTAATTAATGAATAAAGAGAACCGATGACACAGATTAAAATACAACAAATAGCGACTACAATAATACGAATTACTTTAAGCATAGCTTATCCCTCAAATAAATTAGCGCAAGTATAGCGAAATTAGGGGAACAAGTACAAAAGAACAAAGCGTTTGTGTGGAAAATGCTTTATAGTATTGCCTTTCTTGATTAATGATAAGTGAAGATGGATAAACCGATTTATTTTATTGCCGATTTGCATTTGAGTGCGCAATCGCCGCATTTACTGGCGTTATTTCGTTATTTTATGCTCAAAAAAGCACCACAGGCACAAGCGTTATACATTTTAGGTGATTTGTTCGATTTTTGG
Organism: Gallibacterium anatis DSM 16844 = F 149; assembly: GCF_000379785.1. Classification (GTDB taxonomy): domain Bacteria; phylum Pseudomonadota; class Gammaproteobacteria; order Enterobacterales; family Pasteurellaceae; genus Gallibacterium; species Gallibacterium anatis. The sequence goes on from NZ_KB903706.1 coordinate 9,241, forward strand.
GTGGGAGATGATGAACATTCGCAGCAGATCGATGAAATTAAACGATTATTGCGCGATCTGACCGCAAAAGGGATTGATTGTTATTTTTGTCACGGTAATCGTGATTTTTTGCTAGGAAAGCGGTTTGCCCAAGAAACCGGCGTACAGTTGTTACCGGAATACCAAAAATTGACGTTGTTTGGCGTGGAAACCTTGCTTTGTCACGGCGATACGCTTTGCACTGATGATATTGCCTATCAAAAATTTCGCAAACGTGTTCATCAGCGTTGGTTACAAAAATTGTTTCTCTGTTTGCCATTGCAATGGCGGATTAATTTAGCACAACGCATTCGCCGCCAAAGTCAGGATGATAAAAAGGAAAAATCATTGCAGATTATGGATGTCAATGCGCAAACCGTAATGGAAGTATTTAACAAATTTCAGGTGGCACAAATGATTCACGGACATACGCATCGCCAAGCAATTCATTATTTAGAAAATGGCAGGAAACGGATTGTTTTGGGTGATTGGCGTGATAAATTATCAGTTTTTGTGGTTGAAAAAGATAAAGCAGGCTATTTTTTGAATTTAGGTTTACCGGAAGAGAGAAAGATAAAAGAATCATAAAAAAGAAAGCCCATAGTAAAACTATGGGCGAAATTCTTTTGGCATAAAGACTAAATTTCATAAAAGGAGACAAATAAAACATAGTACCAAAAGAAAAAAATCTGGCTCCTCCTGCTGGACTTGAACCAGCGACATATGGATTAACAGTCCACCGTTCTACCGACTGAACTAAGGAGGAATAGCCCCATTGGGCAATGCGGGCGAGATTTTATTGATTTTGATCGCCTTTGTCAACAGTTTGTCATTATCTTATTTTTGCGATAGCGCAAAATCATTTAACCTCTTTTAGCTTAATTAGCAACAAAATCGGTCTCATTGCGGTTATGGCTTTTCTGATTTTTAGCCGTAAGAGAATTAAAGATATGTTTATTTTGTGATCTTGATCGCATTTTGGGAACGTTCCCATTGTGTAAAACTTCATCATTGGTTATGCTGTGATCGGTTAATTTAGTTGATTAGATTTTGAGGACACTATGGCAAAAAAAATTGATCCGCAAAATATCACCAAGTTGATTACATTAATAGGCGGTAAAGATAACATTGCATCGGCAACGCATTGTATTACAAGGTTACGTTTCGTATTGAACGACACCGGCAAAGCAGATGTGAAAGCAATAGAAAACTTGCCGATGGTAAAAGGCTGTTTTACTAATGCCGGGCAATTCCAAGTGGTTATCGGGCCGGAAGTCGATTTGTATTATAAAGAGTTGGTGAAACAGACTTCTATCAGTGAAGTCAGTAAAGATGATGTTAAAGCAGCTGCCAGACAAAATATGAAATGGCACGAGCGCTTAATTTCCCATTTTGCAGAAATTTTTATTCCGCTATTACCGGCATTGATTAGTGGCGGTTTGATTCTCGGTTTCCGTAATGTGATTGGTGATATTCCATTTTCAGATGGAAAAACATTAGTACAAACAAGCCCGATGTGGCAAACCATTTATGATTTCCTATGGCTAATTGGTGAAGCGATTTTCTTCTATTTGCCGGTTGGTATCTGTTGGTCAACCGTGAAAAAAATGGGCGGCTCGCCGATATTGGGCATCGTATTAGGGGTGACCTTGGTTTCGCCACAATTAATGAATTCTTATGGTTTGGGCACACAAATTCCTGAGGTGTGGGATTTCGGTTTATTCACAATTGATAAAGTCGGTTATCAAGCGCAAGTGATTCCTTCCATTATGGCCGGTTTAACCTTAGGTTGGTTGGAAACTCGTTTAAGAAAGATTGTGCCGGATTCACTGAATCTTGTGATTGTGCCTGTTGTTTCATTGATTATCGCTGTCTTTTTAGCACATTCCATTATTGGGCCTATCGGACGCGAAATTGGCAACGGCGTGGCTTATGTGGTTCGTGCCGCAATGACCGGCAGTTTTGCACCAATCGGCGCAGCATTATTCGGTTTCCTCTATGCGCCGTTGGTTATTACCGGAGTGCATCAAACCACATTAGCGATTGATATGCAGATGATTCAAAGTATGGGCGGAACACCGGTGTGGCCACTGATTGCATTATCGAATATTGCTCAAGCTTCAGCCGTGTTGGCGATTGTGTTGGTCAGCAAAAAAGCCAATGAACGCGAAATTTCAGTGCCGGCAGCAATCTCCGCTTATTTAGGAGTAACAGAACCGGCAATGTACGGTATCAATTTAAAATATCGTTTCCCAATGTTATGTGCAATGATAGGTTCTGCATTCGCCGCATTGCTTTGCGGTTTCAGCGGAGTGTTGGCTAATGGTATCGGTGTTGGTGGTTTGCCGGGAATTTTATCAATTAAACCACAATTCTGGTTGATTTATGCATTAGCAATGCTGATTGCTATTATTGTCCCATTGGTTTTAACCGCTATTGTTTATAAACGTAAAGCCGCAAGCGGCACTTTATAAGGAGATAATTATGCGGCAGGCTTCTCAACAACAATGGTGGAAAACAGGGGTTATTTACCAAATTTACCCAAAAAGTTTTCAGGATACGACCGGTTCTGGTACAGGTGATATTAATGGCATTACGCAGCGATTGGATTATTTAAAAAACTTGAGTGTGGATGCTATTTGGATTACACCAATCTATGTTTCACCACAGGTTGATAATGGTTATGATGTTGCTGATTATTGTGCGATTGATCCGAGTTATGGCTCAATGGCAGACTTTGAAAATTTGGTTGAACAGGCACATCAACGAAATATTAGAATTATTATGGATATGGTGTTCAATCATACGTCAACGGAACATCAATGGTTTAAACAGGCACAGGATATTAATAGCGAATATCACGATTTTTATATTTGGCGAGGCGATCATCAAGATAGCTTGCCGAATAATTGGCGTTCCAAATTCGGTGGCAATGCGTGGCAATGGAGTGAAAAAGTAGGCAAGCATTATTTGCATCTTTTTGCAACGGAACAGGCAGATTTAAATTGGGAAAATCCGAAAGTGCGTGCCGAATTGAAAAAGATTTGTCACTTTTGGGCAGATAAAGGTGTCGATGGTTTAAGATTGGATGTGATTAATCTGGTTTCTAAAGATCAGAATTTCCCGAATGATGAGCAAGGCGACGGTCGCCGTTTTTATACTGATGGCCCACGTATTCACGAATTTATGCAGGAACTAAGTCGAGAGGTTTTTCAACCAAGAGGCTTAATGACGGTTGGCGAAATGTCTTCAACCAGTTTGCAACATTGTCAACAATATGCCAATTTGCAAGGAACGGAACTTTCAATGACCTTTAATTTCCATCATTTGAAAGTGGATTATCCAAACGGTGAAAAATGGAGCTATGCTAAACCGGATTTCGTTGAATTAAAAAGGATTTTCCATTATTGGCAGCGCGGAATGAATGACAAAGCGTGGAATGCTCTGTTTTGGTGTAATCACGATCAACCGCGGATTGTTTCCCGTTTCGGTGATGAAGGCGCATTGCGGACAGTTTCTGCAAAATTATGGGCGATGATTTTACACGGTCTTCAAGGTACGCCTTATATTTATCAAGGTGAGGAAATTGGGATGACCAATCCGAATTTCACTTCACTCAATCAGTATCGTGATGTAGAAAGCCTAAATATGTATCAGGAATTACAGAACAAAGGTGTGCCTGAAGCGTTGTTGCTGAAAATTTTAGCGCAAAAATCACGCGACAACAGCCGTACCCCAATGCAATGGAATCAAGATAAAAACGCCGGGTTCAGTGAGGGAGAAAGCTGGATTGAAGTTGCCGGAAATTATCAACAGCTGAATGCTCAACAGGCATTGGCAGATAAAAATTCCGTATTTTATTGCTATCAGCGCTTAATTGCATTACGAAAACAGTACCCGATTTTTACGGAAGGCAATTATCGAGATTTATTACCGGAATCCGATGCTTTGTGGTGCTATCAACGCGAAAGTGAGAACAGCTGTTTATTTGTGTTAGCGAATTTAACCGACAAAGAGTTGGTGTTTAATTTTGATAGAGAAATTGATATCACACAGTATCAAATCTTGCTGAATAATTATGACGAAATTTGCTACCAGCCGAAAACAGTCAAGTTAAAACCTTATCAGGCTATCTATTTATTAAGATAGACAGCACATAGAAAGGTGTTGCTTTTAGGCAGCACCTTTCTCATTCCTAGCCAACAAAGGCTGCATTGTTGCGCCATCTATCATTACATCGGCTAACGTATATTTAGATAACGTTTCATAAAAAGAGTTGAATGCGTCATTTAATGCCAATGGCAGACGACAGCTCGGTGCGATACAACACTTATTTTTATCTCCCAAGCATTCAACGATAGGCCCTTTTTGCTCCGCTAAACGAACAATTTTCCCTAAATTCAATTCGCTCGGCGCTCGATGTAAACGAATACCACCACCCTTACCACGAATAGATAAAATGAGATCATTTTTCGCAAGATGATGAATTACTTTCATTAGATGATTTTCAGAAATATTGTAAGCGAGAGCAATTTCCTGAATGGTGGATAATTTATCTTGATGTGCTGCAAGATAGAGCAGAACACGCAAATTATAATCAGTAAAGGTGCTTAATTTCATAAATATTCTTAATTAATTGATAACAATATAAAATCTTACTCTTTCTTGATCTTATAGGCAATGTTCCGCTTTTTTTAAAACGCGTTTATTTATTTTGTATCAAGTTTACAACAAAGAAAGTAACAAAAACCATATGGCTTCTTTTGGTATTTGCTGTTGGTTAAGATAAAGTTCTCCCTCTTTTTGTTCTAAATTGAGCTGATATGCATTTTTTGTTTCAAGCAAAATGCCTTGTGCCACCTGTTGTTGCAGTTTTGTTTGCAGGATCTGTTGCAGTCTTTCCGGATTAATTGGTTCAACTTGTTTATTGTTCTCAAATATTTTGTTCATTGCGGTCGCATAATTATCAATAACCCCATTTAAGAACGGTTTTTCAAGATTTAAATGAATATTCAATGAATCAAAAAATTGATCCGGTAAGCCTTGTGTGAGATTGGCCACGGCTTGTGGTGCTGTCTGAATATTAGCCTTCAATGTAGCTTCTCCATCACTATTTTTCAATGATAATGGCGCAATTACTAATTGCGGTTGTTGATTAAATAAATTAGTGAGTGAATTATGAAGTCGAGTTTGATCTTCCTTTAAACTGGCATCGAACAAATTATCTAAATCGGCACCGCTTAAATGATTGATTTGTAATTTTAGGGTTTGTGAATAAAGTGATTGTTCATTCATTAATACATCTGCAATATCACCGTCTATATCAATAGCATAAAAGTTTCCATCTTGTGTCAATTTCACGGTGCTGCTTTGATCTTTTGAGATATTGCTGACATAGGCGGAGTTTGCCTGAGATCTAAAGTTGAACTCGGCACGTTTTATTGTGGTTTTGATGTCACCGATCGGCAAATAGCGTAAATTAGTTAATTTTAATTTTCCTTCGGAAGTTAAGCCTTGTATTAAAATGTTGCTATCAATATTTTTTTGTTCCGATTGTAAAATAAAACGGAAATCATCTAAGTTAATTGAATAGTGAATATTTTTCGCCTGATCCAATTTAAGTTTGTATTCACCGCCGGACCAAACAATTTTATTTTCATCGGATTGGTATTCACCCGGTGAAAAATGAAAATTCAGATCCATAGCTTGTTGATAATCTATATCAATTTGTAATGTAAAAGGGTTGGCAGCGACGTAATTTTTTTCGCCGTTTTTCAAGTAGAAAGGCAAGTTTTTGTTTTGATTATCGGTTTGCAAAGTTGATTCACTGGAAGCCATCACCGGCAGCAGTTTGAACTGACTTAATTTATTAAGCGGCAATGGGCCGTGATAAATTTTAGTTTGAATTGGGTAACTATATTCATCAATATTAAGCTGATATTGAAGATCACTGAAAAAAAAGTGGCGTTCTAGCTGTACATCATCAATTTTGATCCAACCTTGTTGGTTGATGTCGTCAATTTGTTTGAGATATTGTTCTTCAATTTTTGAGCCGGTATACCAAGTGCCGCCAAGCCAGACGGCACTCATCGCAGCGAAGGCGATAACAGTAATAGTGAGTGATTTTTTTTGCATAATTTTTCCTTGTAAACGAGTGGTTTATTTGCATTGATTTTGCGGTTTATTCGCCATAATTTCAATAATTTGAAAATCAGTATGTTGCATACTTTTACAAGCAATAGCGCATAAATTATCAATGCTGCGATCAATAGTATGTTCAACAATCCCTTCATCACCGGTTACGCCGGTCTGATTAATTGCCATTAGCACCGATTTATAGGCGGAAGTTACGCTGGTTGACACTTTCATTGCACAGCTGTTGGCAGCACCGTCACACAACATTCCGCTGATATCGCCAATCATACTGCTGATTGCCATTGCTGCCGTGTCAAATTTATTGGTGAGCAGATAGGAAATACCGGCACAGCTTCCCATTGCCGCAGTAGTGACTGCACAAAGTGCGGATAGCTTAGGTAATTTGCTATGAATAAAAATCGCGATTAAATGTGATAAAAACAGGGCGCGCGTACGCTGTTCACCGTCAATATTGAGATGATTGGCGACAACAACAACCGGCATAGTGGCGGTTATTCCTTGATTCCCGGAACCTGAGTTGCTCATTGCCGGTAACGCTGCACCACCCATACGCGCATCAGAGGCGGCGGTTGTTTGGATCATTATACGAGAGAGCAGATCATCAGAAAGCAAACCATCGCCGATATGTTTTTGTAAGGTACGTCCGATATGTAAACCGTAATCTTGGCGTAATCCCTCTTGTGATAAGGCAGCATTAAGCGTTTCTGCCTGATTGATAAAAGTGATCTTTTCTACATCGACTTGCATTGAGAAGTCGAAAATATCTTTTGCATTAAGTTGATTAAAAATGTGGTGTTGTGATGCCTCATCAATCGTTTGAATTGGGTTTTGATACAATATTTGACCATTTTTCTCGATAGATGTAATGCGGGTATGTTGATCCTCAATGATAACGCACACGCGATCATTTCCACTATAAAGTGTTGATTCAGCATATAAAATATGATCAGTCTGCTTAATGCTGACGCTAACGGCACCTGTTTGTAGCAACTGTTTTGCCTTTTCAACCTGTTGAGGCGTAATATTTTTTAACACTTCTAAACCGCCGTCAGCATTGCCGCCGATGGCACCAATGGCGGCAGCTATCGGTAAACCCACCATTCCAGTGCCGGGAACAGACACACCTAATCCGTTTTTCATTAGGTTCGGCGATACTTTTGCGTCAATTTTTTCAATGTTGGAATGACCGAGATATTTTGCCGCCGTGGCAGAGGCTAACGCCAAAGAGATGGGTTCGGTACATCCCAGTGCTGGGACAACATCCTGTTTAACAATTTGAATAAGTGTGTGTTCAAACGGTTGCAAGCGTGAATCCATAAAATCCTCATTAAATGTGATTGTGTTAGTGTCGCTCAGATAATTTCGTTGATAAATATACACGTTAATCAAGTAACTGCTAAGCCCTAACCATCATTTAAGATGAAGAAAAATGGCATTGATGAAAAAATTAAAAAATTTTTTAAAGTTGCCCTTGAAAATTGGATTTTAAGTTCAATTTATTGTGGCACGAACGATGTGGGTTCTATGAAAGATTGAGGATAAATAAAAAATTATCCCTTGTAATTTCGAGAATGAACCCTATTTAGTCGATGTTAAAAACGAATTTAAAATCAGGAGAATAAAGATTATGGGAAAAATTATTGGTATTGACTTAGGTACAACAAATTCATGTGTGGCAGTGATGGACGGTGATAAACCGCGTGTTATTGAAAATGCGGAAGGTGATCGTACTACTCCTTCTATCATTGCTTATACTCAAGATGGCGAAACATTGGTTGGTCAACCGGCTAAACGCCAAGCGGTAACTAATCCGAAAAACACACTATTTGCAATTAAACGTTTGATTGGTCGTCGTTTTACAGATGATGAAGTTCAACGTGATGTCAGCATTATGCCGTTTGATATTGTTAAAGCGGATAACGGCGATGCGTGGGTAGAAGTGAAAGGTGAAAAAATGGCACCTCCTCAAATTTCTGCCGAAGTATTGAAAAAAATGAAGAAAACTGCAGAAGATTTCTTAGGTGAACCGGTAACTGAAGCGGTAATTACTGTGCCTGCATACTTTAACGATGCGCAACGTCAGGCAACTAAAGATGCCGGTCGTATTGCTGGTTTGGATGTTAAACGTATTATTAACGAACCGACTGCCGCAGCATTGGCTTATGGTTTGGATAAAGGTAAAGGCAACCATACTATCGCAGTATATGACTTAGGTGGTGGTACATTCGACTTATCTATTATCGAAATTGATGAAGTAGATGGTGAAAAAACGTTTGAAGTGTTGGCAACCAATGGTGATACTCACTTAGGTGGTGAAGACTTCGATAACCGTGTCATCAATTACTTGGTTGATGAATTCAAGAAAGAACAAGGTATTGATTTACGTAATGACCCGTTAGCAATGCAACGTTTGAAAGAAGCAGGTGAAAAAGCGAAGATTGAACTTTCTTCCGCACAACAAACCGATGTGAACTTGCCTTACATCACTGCTGATGCGACCGGACCAAAACACTTAAATATTAAATTGACTCGTGCAAAATTAGAGTCTTTAGTTGAAGATTTGGTGGCAAAATCAATGGATCCGATCCGTGTTGCATTGAAAGATGCGGATTTAAGCGTTTCTGAAATTGATGATGTGATTTTGGTCGGTGGTCAAACCCGTATGCCGTTGGTACAACAGAAAGTGGCTGAATTCTTCGGTAAAGAACCTCGTAAAGATGTGAACCCGGATGAAGCAGTTGCGATTGGTGCGGCTGTTCAAGGCGGTGTGTTGGCTGGTGATGTAAAAGACGTATTGTTACTTGATGTGACTCCGTTATCACTCGGTATCGAAACAATGGGTGGTGTAATGACTACCTTGATTGAAAAGAACACAACTATTCCGACTAAGAAGTCACAAGTGTTCTCAACCGCTGAAGATAACCAAAGTGCAGTAACTATTCACGTGTTGCAAGGTGAACGTAAACGTGCGACAGACAACAAATCACTTGGTCAGTTTAATTTGGAAGGTATTAACCCGGCACCTCGTGGTATGCCACAGATCGAAGTGACTTTCGACATTGATGCGGACGGTATTATCCACGTTTCTGCGAAAGATAAAGGTACAGGTAAAGAACAACAAATCACTATTAAAGCCTCTTCCGGTTTAAGTGATGAAGAAATTCAACAAATGGTGCGTGATGCAGAAGCAAATGCTGAAGCTGACCGTAAATTTGAAGAGTTGGTTCAAGCTCGTAACCAAGCAGATCACTTGGTTCACACCACTCGTAAACAGTTGGGTGAAGTAGGTGCAAATCTTGCAGCAGACGATAAAGCAGCGATTGAAAAAGCAGTAAATGAACTTGAAACTGCGGCGAAAGGCGAAGATAAAGCAGAAATTGAAGCAAAAACTCAAGCTTTGATTCAAGCAGCAGAAAAATTAATGCAAGCTGCTCAACAGCAAGCACAAGCCGGTCAAGCTCAACAACAGGCACAAAGCGGTGCGAAAAATAATGGCGATGATGTCGTAGATGCCGAGTTTGAAGAGGTTAAGGATAATAAATAATCTATCCTCCTGATGTAGCGGCTTGAGTTTTTCGAGCTGCTACAATTTACCCCATGGGCGACGGCTAAACACCTCGCCCTTTTACTGTATTCAAAGGTTAATAATCAACTAAAAGTAGGATAACGAATGGCAAAGCGTGATTATTATGAAGTGTTAGGCGTTTCAAAATCGGATGATGAAAAAGCAATTAAGAAAGCTTATAAACGCTTGGCAATGAAATTTCACCCAGACCGTAATCCCGGCGATAAAGAAGCAGAAGCGAAATTTAAAGAAGTTCAAGAAGCTTATGAAGTATTAGGCGACAAAGAAAAACGTGCTGCCTATGATCAATATGGACACGCTGCCTTTGAGCAAGGCGGAGCCGGTGCCGGTGGATTCGGTGGGGCAGATTTCGGCGATATTTTCGGTGATATTTTCAGCGATATGTTCGGTGGTGGCAGAGGTCGTCAACGTGTTGTCAGAGGTGAAGATTTACGTTACGACTTGGAGCTTACGCTTGAAGAAGCGGTGAAAGGCGTTACCAAAGATATTCGTATTGCAACTTTGGCAACTTGTGATAGTTGTCACGGTTCCGGTGCTAAAGCCGGTTCAAAAGTGGAAACCTGTAGTTATTGTCACGGTTCCGGTCGAATTCGCCGTCAAAGCGGTTTCTTTGTGCAGGAACAGACCTGCCCTCATTGTCACGGCACAGGTAAAATTATTGAACAACCTTGTGATAGCTGTCACGGTGACGGACGAGTTCATAAATATAAAAATCTTTCCGTTAAAGTGCCGGCAGGCGTGGATACCGGCAGTCAACTTCGCTTAAACGGTGAAGGTGCGGCAGGTGAGAATGGTGCTCCGGCGGGTGATCTTTATGTGGTTATTCACGTAAAAGAACACGATATTTTCCAACGTGACGGTAATAATCTTTATTGTGAAGTGCCGATCAGTTTTACTTTAGCTGCGTTGGGTGGTGAAATTGAAGTGCCGACATTAGATGGCAAAGTAAAATTGAAAATTCCGGAAGAAACACAAACAGGCAAATTATTCCGTTTACGTGGTAAAGGTGTCACCTCGACACGTTCCCACTATCAAGGTGATTTAATTTGTCGTGTCGTGGTGGAAACGCCGATTAAGTTAAATAAAGAACAGAAAGAATTGTTACAAAAATTTGAGAAGAGTTTAGAGGGACGTAATCAGCATCGTCCCAAGGAAAACGGCTTTTTAGACGGTGTAAAACGTTTCTTCGATAATTTAGGTAAATAATTTTATTATAAAAAATGAAAGCCCGTAGGTTGGAATGATCTGACCCCGAAAAGTTAGACTGCTATTTTAAGGACTGAATTCTGTATTGAACAGGACTCAGTCCATTTAATCTTAATTGTATTCTTTCCTCATTGTAATAACGAACATATTCTTTGATAACGGATTCAAGTTCTTCAATNCTTTCGAAAGTTTTGCCATAAAAACATTCTACTTTCATNCGACCAAAGAAACTCTCCATTGCAGCATTATCTAAACAATTTCCTTTCCTCGACATACTCTGCACAATATTGTGCTGAGCGAGTAACTGTTGATAACTTGACATTTGGTATTGCACACC
>NZ_KB903707.1 GCF_000379785.1 Gallibacterium anatis DSM 16844 = F 149
TGGTTTAGGAGTTTTAAATATGAATGGATGTTAAAGGGCGGTTATTCTTCATTAGATGAAGCCAAGGAAGATATTAAACAGTATGTGTTTTACTATAACAGGGTGAGACCGCATAGCTATAATCAAGGATTACCGCCAATTTTAGCGAAAAAACCTATTAGGGACTGCTGATTTAGTGGATCACTACATAACGGCACCGCTGCTTTCAGTAATAAAATCTTTAGGTTTAAGCTGTCCCCGATTGATTAAGCTAAGCACTGTTCTATCTACCCACCAAGCGCGGAATTCTTCCAGTATATCTTGGGCAAGACTGTCACGTCCGGGGCGGTCTGCGTGTAAAAATCCGATTTGCGGATCAAGCCCGACGCTTTGTAATGCGCCACTAATTTCTTTGCCTAGTAAGCTATATAAAAAAGATAATAGCGCATTAACTTCATCTCTAGGCGGACGGCGAGTTCGTCCCTTGAAAGTGAAAGAGCTGCCTTCTTTGATAAGATGTTGAAATACATTAAAATATTGAGAGGCAGCCTCGCCCTCGATACCTCGGATTACTTCTAAAGAATTGGCTTGTTGAAGTGCTTTCAATCCTGTATTGAGTCGATAAACAGCGTTTCTGATCTCCTGATTCTCACCGTAGTTGCGTAATTGTCGTTGTAAAACGCGTTTAGAAGCTTGCATTTTTGCCGCAATAATATTGCGAGCTATCGGAATAGGATGATTTAAAGAAAGATGATATTGATTTCTGCGAAGTAGAACATTGCCGCTTTGGCAACCTTGTAATCGGCCTAAATATTTTCCATTTTCGGTGAAAAAGGCAAGATTGACATTATTTTCACCGCAAAAGCCCATAAGAAAAGGGGATACTAAGACATTCCCAAAACAAAAGATATGCCCGATGGCGTGGATAGGCAATTGCGCAATTTTCGTGTGATTTTGTTCAGCCACTAAAGTTTCTCGTTCTTTATGTAGGTAAGTGCCTTGTGTGGTGACATAAATCGTATTTTGTAATTTTTTCATTCATCATCCATAAAAAGCGTTTCAACATAATGTTGGGATTTATCTGTTTGTAACAATGCCGGTTGGCATATTTCAGTTAATGAACAGGCTTTGCAATGTTTACCGTAAATGGGTGGTGGCGTTTTATCGCCAGTTAATAAAGATTGCACGCATCGAATGGTTTCTTTGGTCTTTTCTCTTAATTCGGAAGAGAAGTGAACAGGTAAGCGATGACGGGTTTGCATATACCAAATAGCCCCTTCATTAATTTTTTGTCCGGTCATCTCTTCCAAACATAACGCTTGGGCACAGAGCTGGATTTCATCCATAGGCTCTTTTTTCGGTTTACCGCGTTTATATTCTATTGGTTTAAGTTGCCCTGTTTTAAGATCTTGTTCCACTAAATCCAATATGCCGGTTAATCCTAAGTTTTCTGCGCAAACGTGGACTGAGCGCTCGAAACGAACGCCTTTTCGGCACTCCGGTTCACCCGAATCTACACGTTCATGCAAAGCACGTCCTTGTGCAGTGAGTAAGTTTTCTTGCCACATTTGCTCATTATGGATCAATGCACATTGACGAGGGCAAAAAGCATAATGCTGTAATGCGGATAGTGGAACAATGATCATCAGATTAACTCTTCAATAGTAACGCCGGTTAAGCCTTCACCGTTTACCGAAATTTTGTAATCTGCGAAAGATTGTGCCGGCATTCCTGCTTCACCTTTGACGCGTTCCACACAAACACGTTCAAACAATTTATGTGCCGGTTGGTTACCCAATGCATCCTGATGTTTAAACACAATTAATTTACGAGCCACCATTTCTCCTCGTGCGGCAGAGTGATCGTGCTCAAACATCATTTTCAACGCAGTCCAAAGCTGTTGCAAATCTTCGTCGTTAAATCCGGTTTTTTCTGCTAATTTTGCTGAAATAAAACCGTGCATACGGTATAAGCCGTAAGGAACAATCGCTTTGCGCCCCATTGTACGTTCTTTTTCGAAGTCTTTTTCATTGGTGACTGCCATTCGAGTAATAGAAAGTTCAATTGGCACAATAGGATCGATGGATTGCGCAAAGGCTAATTGCACCGGGCCACGAACTTGCCCGCTATTCACTTCAGTGGTCATTACTGCACCAAAAGTGCGGATATCAAAAAAGTGTTTACACATCCATTGGGTAATTTCTTGTGCTTTATTTTCCTCTTTCGGCAATTTTTTGGCATCAGGTTTAATCTCTAAAGCGTCATAGGCACGTTTATTTTGTAGATTGAGCACACTTTTTTCTTTAATGTAAATTTCATATCCTTCTTTATTTTCGCAGCTTAACTCAATAAAATTGCGGATTTTGCGTTTTATACAAACATCAGTAACCAAGCCTTTGCTGGTTTCTGGATCAAGACGAGGAAGGTTGCCTGCATCAGGATCGCCGTTTGGGTTACCATTGGTGACATCAAAAAAATAGACGAATTCATAACGATTGTTAATAGCCATATGTTACTCCTTAATTTGTGCTTTACTGTCGTGGTTATCGGTGATGGTTGTACTGTTATCAGCGCTCTCTTTTTTAGCGGCATTAAAGTGATATTGCCGTTGGTGGTGGTATCCCAATGTGAATCGCCCTTGCTCCTCAATATTCATACGACGTGGGAAACTGCTGTTTAACTTCTCAATAATAGTACCTAAATCTCGATCAAGATTGACTGCCTTTCCTGGATTATCTTTTCTTATACGAGCAAGATGGTATTTGGAACCGGTAATCAAACGAGGGAAGACAGAGAAAGGTACTGTTGATGCAGAAGCATAATAACGATCAACAATATTGGCATTTACGTCTCCCAAGGCTTGGTATTGTATAGTTTCTAAAATGGCAAACAATCTGCCTAAAAGATAGGCAGTGTTTTCATCGTTTTTATCTAATCCCATAGGAACTCCTTGTTTTATCAGACCTTTTCGATATTTTCGTTGTAACACGGCTTTTACCATTGCAACCCTTAATCCGGTAATTTGACCATCGGCTCTAAATCTGGAAATCACTTTCGATAATAAAGTGGTTGGATAAGGCGTGTCATTAAAGATGGCTGCAGCTAATTCACCGGCGAGGATCGGTGAAATATTTTCTGCTTTTCCTTTTTTGGATGTTTTATCCAATGGTGTTGTTTGCAAGAGCAAAGAATAGAGTGAAGGCGGTTTCTTCCAAGGACAAGGTTCTAACGCCAAATCTGCCCAGTGGTTGGCAAGGTTTTTCGCTAATCGACCAAAATCGGTTTTTAGCCAAAAACGGATAGAGATGCGCGAAGCATTCGGTGCAAGCCCTAAAATAAAAAATTGGGTTTTTGCAGATAGTTTCGGATCAATTTCCGGTAAAGGTCTTCCTTTTCGAACCTGATCCAAAATATTAAAGATTTTGCTGCTTTCCTGCTCATCATCTGACGGTGGCTCTAAACTGCCCCACATAATTTCTTCGGCAAAAGCTGCCTGTTCACTGTTTTCGGCTTCTGCCCAAAATACGGTACTGGTGTCACCAATGGTTAAACAGTGCCGGTTTTCTCGGCGTAAAAGATAATTTAATGCAGTGGTATAGGCAAAAGCTGCCTGTTCTGAAACCGGAGCATTATCGCCTTGTGTTTTATTAAAAGAGGAAAAAGCCTCTTGGTTAAAAGAGATGATCGCGCCACCGGAGCTTTGCCCGCCCAACACCCCTTTAATGGCAGGGTGCAATCGAGCAATCGGGGCTTTTTCGCCGGTAATTAAGCAGATGCCTTGTTCGGCGCTATTGTCATCTAGTAACGTTTCCCATAATTGTTGTGCTGCCGGGCGCTGGTGGATCAGTTGTTGTTCTCCATCTAATTTGAAAACAACATTGCTATCTAACAGCTCCATCGGACAAATGGATTGCGCAAACTGTGCCGGCAGCCAATTCTGCAAAAATTTAACTATTGCTTGCAAGCCTTCATCTTTAATATCCGCTAAATGTTCTAGATGGTATTTCTTAAATGCAGCGAACGTATCTTCGGACAAGACGAAAGGGTGTTCTTTGGCAGTGGCTTTGTCTTTATTGCTCTCCACACCTAGCACGTAAGCTGTTTTATCCCAAAGAAAATTGGATTTGATGCCGTATGTTCTTTTTTCCGGGCGAGGAACATTCATTAATTTTGCTTTCGGTTTTTTATCGGCAGTTAAATTCGGGATAACATCGACTAAATTACCGTTGCGATCCAACACTAAAATATAACCAATTTTTTCTTCACTAAAGCCATAAGGTGGCACTTTCGGATTATTGGTGGTTGAATCGAGTTCAGTTGCTAAACGATGATAATAATTGACTAGCGAAGTCAGAATCATAGTTTTACCTCCTCAGAATAGAAAGGCGGTACTGTTATTACACTATTTTGCATTTTTGCACGGAAAAAATGTGGGGTATTGTTATGGTTGAAATCAATGTCGTGCAGCATCCAGCCTAAGTCTTGATCAAGTTCTGCGCCACTTAATGCTGTTTGCGGTAAAGCTTCATTCTCTTCAATAAGGCAAAAATTAGCCGGGAATTCTCTAACACCCATACAAGGATGACGGAAACATTGCCCTTTAGCCGCACGCCGCTGGAACATTTCCAAATGTTTATTCAGATTATCGCTTTCGCCGGCTTGGTCAGTTAAAACGATATGAGCTTCAATAACATAAGCCACATCCTTTAACACGGTTGCCGCGCGTTGTTGACGATCCTCTTCAATAATGGTGTAGAGCTTTTCTAGGCTGTTGCGCTTCATTGCAGTTTTGATATTACTCTGTGAAATTTTATGGCCCAATTCATTGCGACGAATGGTTTCAAACCGAATCGGTTTAAGCACATAAATTTTATCAATCACCCAATTAATTGCCGGTTTCCAATGTATTGATGATAGGATCCCACGCGCTGCTGAAGGGGTGATCACATCATAAGAAACGCGTTCCGCTTTCATTTCAGGGCGAGTGAAACAGGCATAATCTCCCCAAATGTGCAACCTAACGTTATTCTTCATTTTTCATACTCCATTTTATGAGGAATTAAATAGGACCTTGATTTGTTCTAAGATATTCAGGGTTTTCCCAAGTTAATCCCATATCATTGTCATATAAACTATCGTTAATTAAGTAATAAAACTGCTTGCCGAATTTATCGTCATTAATGGTATCAACCATTCCGGCGCTATACAGTTTTGCCAACACATTTTCCGGAATTTGCACCGTATATCTCTGCAATTTACGTAAAATCCCTCCGGCTTTATCTGCAGTCTGTAATGCTTCAATGGCAGCTTTAGCTTCATTATCAAAGCGAATAATTAAAGGTACTAAATGACTTTGAATCATTCGGAAATTTTTTGCCATCGTGTCGAAAGGAAAATCATAGGCGGAATTATAACAATCTTTTAAAATGCCTTCTTTATCCAGTTCTTCGTCTTTTAATGCATAGACTTGGCTGAAGTAATCTGAAATGGCTTGTGGTGACAATAGATTTTGTTGATGATGACGAACAACCGAGCGCATACAGGCGGCATACATTTTCAATTCTGCCGGTGGTTGCCATTGATCTTCCGGCTTAAAGATTAGCACTGAACTCTCTTCTGCTTTACGTTTACCTTCACGGTTGCATCGTCCGGCAGCTTGAGCGACAGAGTCCAGCCCGGCTTCCGCCCTCATTACTCTCGGAAAATCAATATCGACGCCGGCTTCAACCAATGGTGTGGCAATTACACGGCAAGGTGATTCTTCTTTTAAACGAGAGCGAATTTCGTTTAATACCTGTGTACGATGAGCGGCACACATTAGGGTGGATAGATGGAAAACGCCTTCTAATTCTTTTGCTGATTGGTAAAGACTTTGAGCGTGTCGGCGGTTATTAACGATAACCAAGATCTGAGCGTGGTTAGTTAAATCTGCCAACAGATCGGCATCTGTTTTTTCGCCTACATATTGGACTGTGGTGCGAGCGAGTTTTTCAAACAGTTTTTCCGGTTCAGGCGCTAATTCACGAGTATTTTTAAAACCATTATAAAAACCGTTTTGTTGATGAATTGCCGGCTGTGTCGCGGTGCACATCACGGCGGAACAGCGATAATTATGCGCCAATTCATTAATGGCTGCCATAATTGGACGTAATAAATTTAACGGCAACATTTGCGCTTCATCTAAAATGATGACACTGCCGGCAATGTTATGTAATTTCCGACAACGAGAAGAGCGGTTAGCAAAAAGCGATTCAAAAAATTGTACTGCTGTTGTGACGACAACTGGCATATCCCAATTTTCTGACGCTAAGCGTAATTTATCTTTGCTGCTTTTATCGACAAAATGACTGTCATCAAAATTACTATGATGTTCCAATACAGCCTGTTCGCCTAGCTCTTCAAACGCTTTTCTAAATTCTGCTGCGTTTTGTTCAATAATGCTGGTGAAAGGAATGACATAAATAATGCGACGTAAATGGTGTAATTTGGCGTGTTCCAGTGCAAACGCCATTGAGGTAAATGTTTTTCCGCCGCCGGTCGGCACGGTTAAGGTGAATAGTCCGGACGGTAAAGCGGCTTGCTGCACCGCATAATCAAAAATATGAGTTCGTATTTGATTTAATTCTTGATTAGCTTCCGCTTTTTTAGCCTCTTCTGTTTTCAGCGGATCATCAGTTGGTTGAAATTTGTTTTGAATATAGTGAATAAAGCGTTGCTGTAGCGTGTTTAAATCCGGATAGTTGCCGCGTTCGACAGATTTATTTTCTACTTTGCTGTAAAAAGCTTCGGTGTCTAAATAGTCAGCATCGACCACGCAGGAATAAATCATTCGGGTAAAAAAGGAGAGTGCAAAGCAACCCTCATTTTTATTTAGTATTTGGAGTTTAGGAGGTTGGAATTGTTCCGGAAGAGTTAGCTCTTGTTGCCAAACTGGATCTGCTTCCGGCGTATCGCTGGCTAAACGTTGTTGTAAGGTAGAAAGTTTTTCCTCTCTAGCTCCATTGGCTAAACCGGCGTGATGACCGGCAATGCAGAATGCTAAGATCTTGCCCAAAACATTAGGATATTTATTTAAGACAAATTTTGCCCCGGCGGTGGTGTGATCCACTTTAGGACCGCCACGAAGACGTTTTTGAAACGGAATGGAATATTTGCCTTGGTCGTGCATAAGTGCAGCTGTTTCTGCCAATGCTTGCGCGTTTTGAGGGTAATAAGCGGCAAATTCTCGCGCCAGAGCGGCGGTGTTATGGAGATGCTGTTGTAAAGGCTGCCAATTTTGTTCATCGGAATTCTCTACAGAATGTGCGTAGAAAATCATAAGCTTACCTCAATGCTTCAGGTTAATCACAAAGGCAGGGTATTACAAAGAATCAATGGAATCAATATACAAAATACCCTTTATAAATTAATGATAACTTTGATCAAAAACAGAAAAGATATTCAAAATAACAATGATTTTTTGTGATAGATTCATTATTTCAAATTTAAGTGATTTAGGTTTTTTGCAGTGATTATCAGAGTAAGTGCTTTTTTAAACGGTTTTAGTGTAAAGAATGAACATAAATCATTGAAAAAATCGACAAAATGGCATAGGATAGCCGCCGCAAAAATTTGCGTATCGGAGATAAAAAATGTCATCAAACACAATAAAATTTTCTTATCATGCACCGGCAAGAGATGTCGAATCACTTAAAGCAACTATCGTTTCAAAATTAATTTATAACCTCTGTTGTGAGCCTTCTGAAGCAAAACTAACAAACTGGCTGAATGCCGCACTTTATACCGTTCGTGACTTAAGCGCACAATCTCGTTTACACACTCGTCGCGCAATTAAACACGAAAAATCACGCCGTGTTTACTACCTTTCTATGGAATTCTTAATGGGTCGTGCATTTAGTAATGCAATGATTGCAGAAAATGTGTACGAAGCGATGAAACAGGCGTTTAAAGAATTAGGTTTGGATTTGGAAGATATTCTGAATCAGGAAGAAGATCCCGGTTTGGGTAACGGCGGTTTAGGTCGTTTAGCAGCCTGTTTCTTGGACAGTTTGGCAACATTGCGTATTCCGGCGACCGGCTATGGTATCCGTTATGATTACGGTATGTTTAAACAGGAAATTGAAAACGGTCGCCAAGTGGAAAAACCGGATGGTTGGTTGGCGCAAAATATTGCGTGGGAATTTAATCGCCCGAGTAAAAAAATTCCAATCCGTTTCGGTGGACAAATTTATTACGAAAACAATAAATGTATTTGGAAACCTTCCGATGAGGTGGTGGCACTTGGTTATGACCAATTAGTGCCGGGTTATGACAACGATGTTGCCAACACGTTGCGTTTGTGGTCGGCGCAATCCAGTGATGCGTTTAGTCTGAATGACTTTAACCGTGGCGATTATTTCGCGGCAATGGAAAAACAGAACTTTTCCGAAAATGTTTCTCGTGTGTTATATCCGGATGATTCCACCACAGCAGGCCGTGAATTGCGTTTAAGACAAGAACATTTCTTAACTTCAGCTTCTGTTCAAGATATTTTACGCCGCCATTTGGATATTTTTGATAATTTGGACAATTTAGCGGAAAAAGTGGCGATTCACTTGAATGATACCCATCCGGTATTGGCAATTCCTGAATTGATGCGTTTATTGATTGATGAAAACGGTTATGAATGGAATAAAGCGTGGGAAATGTGTCGCAACATTTTCTCTTATACCAACCATACTTTGATGAGTGAAGCTTTGGAAACTTGGCCGATTGAGATGTTAGGCTCAATTTTGCCACGTCATTTACAGCTTATTCTTGAAATCAATGAACATTTCTTGAATGATTTGCGTGCGCAAGGTTATGGTGAAGATTTTATCCGCCGCGTTTCTATTATCGATGAAGATAACGGTCGTCGTGTCAGAATGGCGTGGTTGGCAGTGATTGGTTCTTATAAGATCAACGGTGTTGCTAAAATCCACTCCGATTTAATGGTGAAATCTATTTTTGCTGATTTTGCGAAAATTTATCCTGAACGCTTTACCAATGTTACCAACGGTGTAACACCTCGTCGTTGGATTGCAATTGCCAACCCTGAATTGGCAAAATTGATTGACAGCAAGATTGGTAAGAATTGGCGCAAAGAGTTGGATGAATTAAGTCAATTAAACCAATTTGTTGATGATGAAGCGTTTTTATCCGATTTCCAACGTGTGAAATTCAGCAATAAACAGCGTTTAGCGGAATACATTAAATATCACCTTGGCATTGAAGTGAATCCGAAGGCGTTATTTGATGTGCAGGTAAAACGTATTCACGAATACAAACGTCAATTATTGAATGTGCTTCACATTATTTATCGTTACAACCAGATTTTGAAAAATCCGGATGCGGATTGGACACCGCGTGTCTTTATTTTCGCCGGTAAAGCGGCAAGTGCCTATCATACTGCGAAGAAAATTATTAATTTAATCAATGATGTGGCAGAAGTGATTAATAATGACGGTCGTATTAAAGATTTGATTAAAGTGGTCTTTATTCCGAACTATGGTGTCAGCCTTGCACAAATTATTATTCCGGCGGCGGATGTTTCTGAACAAATTTCTTTGGCAGGAACAGAGGCTTCAGGCACAAGTAATATGAAATTTGCCTTGAACGGTGCGTTAACAGTGGGCACATTGGACGGTGCTAACGTTGAAATTCTCAATATGGTCGGCAAAGAAAATATCTTTATTTTCGGTAACACCGTTGAGCAAGTTGAAGCGTTGCGTGCGAAAGGTTATTCTCCGTTTGAGTTTTTTGAACGTGAACCGGAATTAAATACCATTATTCAACAAATTACTTCCGGACACTTCTCACCGCAAGATCCGATGCGTTATCAAAACGAATTGAATCTGTTCAGTGATTATTACCAAGTAATGGCTGATTTCCGTGCTTATGTTGATATTCAAAAACAGGTTGATCAACATTACAAACAATCGCAAGCGTGGGCAAAATCAGCATTGATTAATACCGCTAATATGGGGTATTTCTCATCTGACCGTTCAATCATCGATTATGCGGAGAATATCTGGAAAGTTGAGCCGTTATTAAGCTATGACAAAGAGGTTTATGAAGCGGAAAACTGCGTTATTGAAGATGAGCTTCCCGAACAGTTATAACCGTTAACGGATTAACGCTATTGAAACGTGCATAAAGTGATTTATGCACGTTTTTTTGTTTTTAAGGATTGAAGCGGATTAGCCCTTCTTGTTGGGTGGTGACAATTAAACGACCTTGACGATCGAAAATCTGTCCACGTGATAAGCCTCTGCCGCCAAAAGCATTGGTGCTTTCAATAGCATAAAGCAACCAATCATTAATATCTCCGGCACGATGAAACCAAATTGAATGGTCAATTGTTGCCACTTTCATCCCGGTTTGCAAAAAGCCTTTTTGGTGTGGGTGCAAGGCAGTGAGCAGCAGGTGAAAGTCAGAAAAATAGGCCAACAAACACTGTTGAATGGCGCGATCGTTCGGCGCTTCACCATTGGCTTTCACCCAAATATATTGTTCAGGTGGCAACATTTTGCCTTGGAATGGATTATTAATATATTTGCTGTGAATATCGAAAGGACGCTCGGCGATAAATTTATCACGTACCGCTTCCGGAATATATTGAGCCAATTGTTGTAATACCGCACGTTCAGCAATAAAACTCTCCGGTTCGCCGACAGTCGGCATTGCGCTCTGATGTTCAAAACCGTTTTCTTCCATTTGAAATGAAGCGGTTACGTGGCAAATGGATTGATTATGCTGAATCGCTTTAACACGCATTGCGGTGAAATGACGACCTTCACGTAACACTTCGACATCGTAAATAATCGGATGTTGGCTGTCGCCGGGCGCAAGAAAATAGGCGTGGCAAGAGTGTAAAATACGATCTTGTGGTGCGACTTGAATCGCGGCGGATAGTGCTTGCGCCACCACTTGTCCACCGAATACCTGCCGTAAGCCTAAATCCTGACTTTGTCCACGAAACAGAAAATCATCGAGTTTTTCAAGTTTAAGCAGTTCAATGAGTTGATTTAACACAGTAGACATTGGATTTCCTTTGCTGAAACAGAAAAGTAAAAAGTAGAAAAATTTTGCTATTCCGAAGTATGGCAAGGAATAGCAAAATCGCGCGTGTTATTTAAATTCCGCCCAAATCGGTGCGTGATCGGACGGTTTTTCCATTGCACGAATATCTTTAGCGATACCGGCAGAAATACAACGTTGTGCCAAAGCTTGATTGACTAAAATCAAGTCAATACGCAAACCACGATTATCATCAAAGCCTTTGGAGCGGTAATCAAACCAAGAGAATTGATCATTTACTTGCGGATGCAAAGCACGGAAAGTATCTACCAACCCGTATTGATATAAATTTTGCAACCATTCCCGCTCTTCAGGTAAGAAAGAACATTTTCCGGTGCGTAACCAACGTTTGCGATTTTCTTCACCGATGCCAATATCCAAATCAGTTGGGCTGATATTCATATCACCCATCACTAAGACCGGATTTGCTGCATTGTGTTCATTGACTAAATAGTGTTGCAAATCACGATAGAATTTCTCTTTTGCCGGAAATTTGGTTTCGTGACTCCGATTTTCCCCTTGAGGGAAATAGCCGTTAATCACGGTAAGTTGACCAAAAGGCGTGGCTAAATCTGCCATAATAATACGGCGTTGTGCATCTTCAGCATCAGTCGGGAAGCCTTTGCGCACCGCTAACGGCTGCTGTTTTGTCAATAATGCAACACCATAATGGCTTTTTTGCCCGTGATAAAAAACGTGGTAGCCCAAATCGGCAACAATCTCGTGCGGAAAGGCTTCATCGGCAACTTTAATCTCTTGTAGTCCTAAAACATCCGGCTGATACTGCTCGATCAACTGATGTAATTGATGGGGTCTGGCGCGTAATCCATTAATATTAAAAGAGATAAATTTCATAACTTCGGATAATCCTTATTTAAGCGACTGAATTTTTTTGATCATATTGCTGGTGGAGTAACCGTTTTCAAAATTAAGCACTTTGACATCACCACCGTTTGCCCAAACTTCTTTACTGCCGGCGATCTCTTCAGGTTTATAATCGCCGCCTTTAACCAATAAATCAGGCAAAATTTCGCTAATTAAGCGTTGCGGTGTTTCTTCTTCAAATGCCACCAACCAGTCAACAGAAGCTAAACCGGCAAGCACCGCCATTCTGGTTTCAAGATTATTAATTGGACGTTGTTCGCCTTTCAAGCGTTTTACTGAAGCATCTGAATTGACCGCAACGATCAAACGATCGCCCAATTTACGCGCATTGGCTAAATAGGAAACGTGCCCCGGATGTAAAATATCGAAACAGCCGTTGGTCATCACAATTTTTTCACCGCGCGCTTTGGCTTTCGCTACCGCCTGTTTCAGTTCCTGTTCGCTCATAATACCGAAGCCGTTTTCGCTGCGGCGATGGATCGCATTTTCCAACTCTACGGTAGAAACAGTAGAAGTCCCCAATTTACCAACCACAATACCAGCAGCAACATTGGCTAAATAACAAGCTTCTTCCAAGCTGCGACCGTCGGCAATGGCAGTGCCGAGAACACTGATTACAGTATCGCCGGCACCGGTAACATCAAACACTTCTTGTGCTTGTGTCGGCAGATGAAATGCCTCTTGCTGTGGACGAATTAAGGTCATCCCTTTTTCAGAGCGGGTAACCAACAGCGCGGTTAAATCAAACTGTTTGATCAACGCTAAGCCTTTATCGACAATCTCCTGCTCACTGTGGCACGTGCCGACCACCGCTTCAAATTCCGACATATTCGGGGTTAATAAAGTCGCACCGCGATAACGTTCGAAATCTGTACCTTTCGGATCAATTAACACCGGCACATTAGCTTGGAGTGCAATTTGAATCATCTGTTGTACTTGCGACAAAGTGCCTTTACCGTAATCAGAGAGAATTAAAGCGCCATATCCCGCAATATAATGCTGCAAACGAGAAAGCAGTTCATCGGATTGCACATCGTGGAAATTCT
This sequence comes from Gallibacterium anatis DSM 16844 = F 149, assembly GCF_000379785.1. GTDB lineage: Bacteria > Pseudomonadota > Gammaproteobacteria > Enterobacterales > Pasteurellaceae > Gallibacterium > Gallibacterium anatis. The sequence goes on from NZ_KB903707.1 coordinate 13,008, forward strand.
CTTCAAAATCAAGGCGCAATAACTGTTGATGACGAGAAAGAATACGCAATTTGGTAATGGTCGGATGAGAATCTAAACGCACAAAATCACAATCAATGCGCTGATCTGCCAACAGTTTCGCCAATGCTTGTGCTGCTTCGTCCTGACCGGTCATTCCCAACAATTTAATCGGCACATTCAAACTGGCGATATTCATCGCAACGTTAGCCGCACCACCGGCACGTTCCTCGTTTTGTTGTACTTTTACCACAGGAACAGGCGCTTCGGGGGAAATGCGATTAGTTGCACCGAACCAATAACGATCTAACATCACATCGCCAAGCACTAAGACTTTAGCGTGGTTAAATTGAGTGGAATATTGAACCATAATTTTCTCCATAAACAAATTTTGCCGGCGATTTTACCACAGCTCCGCCTTGAATAATGCTATTTCCGGCACTTTCCGCTAAAATAGTTCATATTTGAATTATTTAGTTTGCAGTAACCAATGAAAAATCAACAATTACCACAATTTCGATTTTCTTTTTTTCTCCCTAAATATTGGCCGCTTTGGTTTGGAATTGTCTTATTTCGTCTGATGCTATTATTGCCATACCCTTGTTTAGTGAAAATAGGGCACGGTTTGGGCAAATTATTCAGCAAATTTAAATTCGGTAAACGTCGTTTAGCGATAGCTCGCCGCAATCTTGAGCTTTGTTTCCCTGAAATGAGTGAATTACAACGACAGGAATTGTTAAAACAGAATATTCACGCTATCGGAATGGCGATTATTGAAACCGGAATGGCGTGGTTTTGGTCGGATAAAAGGATTAAAAAATGGTCTAAAATCGAAGGTTTGGATTATCTGACCAACGCAAATAGCGGGGTGATTTTGGTCGGTATCCATTTTCTGACACTAGAATTAGGCGCAAGAATACTCGGGCTTTATCATCAAGGTATCGGTGTTTATCGCCCGAACGACAATCCGTTGTTTGATTGGTTGCAAACAAAAGGGCGTGTGCGCTCCAATAAATCGATGCTCGATCGTCACAATTTACGTGGAATGATTCGTGCCTTGCGTCAAGGCGAAACCATTTGGTATGCGCCGGATCACGATTATGGTCGCAAAAGTGCGGTATTTGTACCGTTTTTCGCCGTGAAAAATGCCGCAACTACCACCGGCACGGCTTTCTTAAAACGCAGTGTGCCGCAAAGTTTAGTGATTCCTTTTGCACCGTTACGCAATAAAGACGGCTCCGGTTACACCATTTCTATTTCTGCTCCGATAGATCTTAGTGATTGCGAAGATGATGTTGCGATCGCCACGCGAATAAATCAGGCGATTGAACGGGAAATCAGCAAAGATCCGTCGCTTTATATGTGGCTGCACCGCCGTTTCAAAACGCGTCCGGAAGGCGAGAAGAGTTTTTATTAGTTTTGATAATAAGCTATTGAAATAAAAAGTATAAAGCTCAAAAGACCAACTATTTTGTCCTATATGTCAATTTGTAACCCTTGGCATATCTAAGAGACTCATTTTAGTAACTATGAAAAAGCGGTTAGTAACTACATTCCACATATGGTTACTATCATAGTTACTAAAATCAGCGTTTTAAATCAATTAGCTATGATGAGATGCGATAAGCAAAGTGCGACAAACCCTTGAAATTACAGATATTTAAAAAGCATTTTGAGGCGTTATGAAAGGCTTTGTTTAGCTAGTTGGTGCCCCCAACAGGCAATTAATTTATTTAAATATCAAATCCATATCTAAAAATATGCGTGATTTTTGCGTAACGACCTAAATTTAAATTCAGATACCTACCAACCGCTTTTCTTATTATATATCACTTTGTGCCTTATTTATTTTTTTAATTTTTTTTTCAAAAACCTCTTGCATTATCCGATTAAATAGTACAGACTATCTACATCAAAACAAGAGAACACAAAGGGGAAAATTATGAAACTTATTTCAAGTCAACGCTACTTAGATGAAGCAATCGTAGCGGTAAAAATCGAAAATGAAGATTTCGAGGTGCAAGTTTCACCAGAATTTGAATTTGAAGGTGAAACTTACCGTGTTGTTATGGACGGTCATCATAGTTACGCCGCAGCAAAAAAAGCTGGTGTAGAGCCAGTTTTTTATGAACAAGACGCTAGAGACAATGATTGCATTGCGTTATTAGAAAATGGCAACATTGAAGATTTTTTTGATGTATGCCGCATAGACAGTGGCTGGTACGACATTGAGACTGGTTATGATATTTGGTAACAAAGTGGTTACCGCCAATAGCGGTTAATGTTGAGTATGATATTGAATTGCCGGTAGTTATACACAAAGCGAAAGTACATTAAGGAGGTAAAAGTGGCGAGAAAAACAGCTTACGAGCGTTATACTGAAGAGGGAAAAAAGAAACTGGGGAAGCGTGCTAATGCATATCAAAAAGAAAACTACAAAAAGATAACGATTATCTTAAAGCCTGAAATTTTTGACGAGTTTGAGGCGTTGCGCGAAGAGGAAGGATTGACTAGATCTAAGCTAATCGAAAAATTTTTAGAAAACTATAAAAAAGAGCTTGCATTATCTGATTAAATAGTACATACTATCTACATCAACAAAGAGAGAAACTAAGGAGAAAATTATGAACGCAGCAACAGTAAAAAATTTATTTAATTTATTTGATTTTGCATTTTGGAATTACCCTTTAGAAGAAGGGGGTAATGCCGCAGAAGTGATTAAGCAAAGTGTTTATAACGCTTATAAAATCACTTTAACTGATGCGCAAGCAGAAAAACTCTGCCAAAAAGTAAGAGAATATAATAATAATATTCTCAAAATGGAGGATACCACTAAAGTGGTTAATGAAAAATTTGATGATGTTATCAGAAAACCTCTTGAAGCGGAAGAAATTTCCGCAGCACCGGTAGAAAAATTATACTTCTGCCGGTATGAAGATAACTTGCGTGAGATTTATCGAAACGAAGCCCACGCCAAAGAATGGGATGAAAAAAGCTCACTTCACTTTGTAGACGAAGTGGAGTATGACGATAATAAAAACATCGTCAGATTTAACGGGATGTCCGTTAAAGATTTTGTTGAGTCATTAGATGATGCCCCGGCGGAGATTGAAAGATTGACTGATTGGATTTATTCTGATTATGCCTATCCTAGTGCATTATCAGATTAAAAAAAAATAAAAAAGAGATTGAATACCCTGTCAAAACAGGGTATTCTTTTTTTACGTCTTAAAGGCGTTTACTACCGAAAAGGTAGCTTATTTTGATTCAATTGAGTATTCACTGCCGAACAGGCAGCTTAGAAAATATTTTTTATTGTTTCATCACAACGATATATGTAAAAATATATATATATTCACTGCCGAATAGGCAGCAATGTATCGAAATGGTTCGATACACTCACAAATGAGGTGATTTTATGAAAAAATTTATCAAATACGCCGCTAATACGGCGTTCAACGGCTACTCCGTAGCTATTTATCAATCCAATCCCAATCTATACACACTTCAAATTGAAAAGGACGGTACAAAAGTCCGCAACACTAAAGCTGTTGAGATGACACCTGAAGAATATGAGGCGTTGCCGTCAGATCCGGCTAATAGCTTAGTGCGCTTAAATGCAGCTATGCTAGCTTGCGATTTTCATTTGCTTTCCAATAACTAAGGGGAAAGTATGCCACGTGAAAAGAAAAAGCTTAAGCCTGAAGAAATGATAGAAATGCCTACCGTTCTTGCGTTTACAAGAGCAATAGAAAATGGTCCCGGTTATTTTTATCAGAAAATGCTTAATGATGATGATGGTGAAATAGGCGTTTATTCAACGCCATCAATGAAGTTATGTGCCCTCACCTATAAAAAGAAAAAAGATGAGGCGGTTAGGACGTTGCTTCAGGAAGTGGATGAGGCTTTTTTAAAACCTTACAATGATACTCTTATTATTAGATGGCGGCTAAAAACTATACCTATAAAGCTTCATTGCTGTAACGTTGATGAATTTGGAAAATTATTAATTGAGAAAATTAAGGAATTTTCTGAAAAAGGCTGTTTAAAAGAGCTTGCGAAGCGATACGCTTACAATATTGTAAATGGGCGTTGGCTATGGCGAAACCGAATGGAAGCGCAAGATATTGTAATTAAAGTAACTTGCGGCGAAGAAGAAGTTATCTTTAATAATGTTGGCGATTTGTCTTTATTAAAACCTTACGAAAATATTCAGGGTGTTGAAAAAATCGCTCAATGGATTGAGGACGGTTTTAACGGCAATGTTCAATTTATCCACGTTGAGGCGCAATTATTAATGGGTAAGGGGCAGCGTGTTTTCCCTAGCTTGACGCTTGTTCCGGGCGAAAATCCAAAATTATTTAAAATGAACGGCTCGCTTGTGTTCTCGGCGCAAAAAATCTCTAACGCAATCAGGACAATCGATGATTGGTATTGCGAAAAGCCGGAGTTTTTATTGCCGGTTGAAGTATATGGGCAAAGTACAGCGAGATTATCGGCATATAGAACAAAAGGCAATGATTTTTATGCGTTGCTTGGTAGAATTTTTGTTGGAAAACAAGAGGTTAGCTTTGACGAATAATGCTATTTTATGGCAATGTTAGTCAGAGGTGGAATGTTTGGAACGAAAGAATAGGGGATAGAATTATATGGATGGCAATAAATTGCAAGCATTAAGAAAAGTGTTGTTTTTGTCTGAACAAGAAGCGGCCACTTTAATCGGCGGCGTAACAACAAGAACGTGGCAATATTGGGAAAGTGGTAAAAAACCGGTTCCGCAGGATGTTGAAACTAAGATGTTGGAAGCGGTAAACGAGGCGGAAAATATCTTTAAAGCAGTGTTGGAAGAGGGCTTTGAGTACACTTATCAATATTTTGATTTTGATGATTTTAAAAAGCGTTTCAGAAGCGATAAATTGCTTTGGAGAGTCTATCAAAGCATTCTCGGGCGGTTACATCAAACATTAGGCGACCCGTTAAAAGACGTTGTTGCGCCTGAAGATTGCGCATTATACAAAGCTATCTCCAATCTAGATATAAACGCCTCGAAATTAAGCGCAGAATCTGAAGCAGCGGTTGCCTATTTAATGGGGCGTTTATATGCCGTGATTTTTGGCGATAAAATCGAACCGAATATAATGATTAATTATTTCTTTCATCAACCGTTAAAGGCTTTACCTTTGGTCGCTAATCGCAATGAGTTTAGAAAAGCAAGAAAGGATAAGGAAAAAGATTTATTAATCACTAATATTATCAGTGAGGTAGGAGATTATTTACTTCACTTTAATAATGTTTTTATTCCAACAGTCCGAATGATTGACTTCGAAAAAGGTCAAATCGAAGAGCTAAAAAATAGTAAATAAAACAAGCGACCGCAAAAAAGCGGTCGTTTTTTTATGCGTTTTTGCCAAAAATTGCTGCTAAATCATTAGGAGAAAACCGCCACGCCTCTTTTAATCCTAGTAATTCTGCTGCAAATTCTGAACAAAAATAGCGATCTGAACGGTCTTTTGTTTTAAAAACCACGCCTAGTGCGCCTATAAAATCGTATTTTTTTCCTTTTACCTTATCGAAGAAAATTCTTACTTCATTTTCAGTGATATTTAATGGTATCAAGTCCCATTTATCATCAAGCGCAATCATTTTACAGCGCACGCCTTTATCACGGATTGAAGAGCTATAACAACAGTAATATGGCGAGTCTACTTTAACTTTAACCGCAATTTCACAATGTGAATATTTTCCTCTAGTTAGCTTTCTAGTGAGATAATCACCAATTTTAGCCTTTAAAACCTCAAAACCTTTACCTTCTCTATTGCCTTTATATAAAGCTAAGTATATGTTATTCTTCATAAATATCACTCCAACCGGTAGAATAGTCATACTCAAGCGGTTTATCTGTGTTATAAACCGCAAAGCGGTGAACTTCCGCATTTTTAAAATCGTGTTGTTCTTTCTTGATAATTTCATTAATGATAATTTCAATGGAATCTTTATTTAATTTCACAAAGGTATTATCCATTGTTTTCCATTCTAAATCAGTCGGTAACGTGTTTTGATTTTTTAAAGTTGAGTATTGTAATTTTGAGTTATCATCGGTATGAAACCATTTACCCAATTCCTCAACGTAAACACCACCGCCAATACGCCGTGTGCGTTCTTGCTTAATCTGTTCCCACACCTGATCTTGTTGCCGCTTAATCTGTGCTAGGCGTTTTTCTTCATCAATTACCCATTCTGTGCCATTCCATTTATGGATTTCACTAGGTTGCGTTTCTACTTTACCGTTGTACCAGTAAGTGTTCTGATTGGTAAAAACAGCCTGAATTTTGCCGTCTGTATCGTGGATATAGATGTAGTTAGGGTATTCCGTGCTAGCCTTTTCCTTTAATTCCTCAATCGTTTTATACGGATAAATCAAGGGGAAAGACGTTTCACGCTTTCTAGTCTTAGGATTTACAATAATTAAATATTCAATCGGTTTTTCCATTTTTTGCCTCTTTTTTATGTGAGATGAGTAAATTTTAAGGTTGCCATACGGCAATAAGTTTTTATTTTTCCAATGTTAAGAAAGGAGTTTATAAAATGAGATTACCTAACGGTTACGGTAGTGTATTTAAATTAAGCGGAAAGCGTAGAAAGCCATTTATTGCAAGAAAAACAATAGGATATGATGAAATTGACATCCTCCCCACCCTAAAGGACGAAGATTCCTACCAGCTCCCACGCTTTTTGCGTGGGCTACTCTCGGTGGGTTCTTGCTGCTGACCTCTAACGAGGTTCACTTCACAAGCGCTACGGCGATGTCCTCGCCTGCTTTTCATTATGCCTGAACGATTGCTCGCCCACGCGCTAAAACATTCATCGCGCCAACCACATCCGCATTTTCTGTGTAGCCACACTCTACGCATTCAAAATGTGCTTGCGTTTGGCGATTTTCTTTTGAGATATGACCACAACAAGGGCAAGTCCGACTGCTGTTTTGCGGCGGAACGGCAACCAAAAATCCGCCTTGCCATTGGGTTTTGTAGTCCAACTGACGGCGAAATTCAAACCACGATTGGTCGAGAATGGTTCGATTTAATCCTGATTTTGCGGCTACATTCTTACCGTGTTGCTCTGCTGTGCCTTTGGCTGATTTTGACATATTTGACACCTGCA